>JABMPV010000365.1 GCA_013202595.1 bacterium | reverse complement strand
GAGACCCATCTGTTCCACGACACGATCGCGGCCAACCTGCGGTATGCCCGCCCCGATGCGTCGGTGGCCCAACTCGAGGCCGCAGCCCGGGCAGCCAACATCCACGACTTCGTCGCGTCGCTCCCTGACGGCTATCAGACCGTGGTGGGCGAGCGCGGATACCGCCTGTCGGGCGGGGAGAAGCAGCGAGTGGCCATCGCCCGTGTGATCCTGAAGGACCCGAGGATCCTCATCCTCGACGAAGCGACGGCGCACCTCGACGCACACTCGGAGCGGCTCATTCAGGAGGCGCTCGAGCACGTGATGGAGGGCAGGACTTCAATCGTCATCGCCCATCGTCTCTCGACCATCCTGGCGGCAGATCGGATCCTGGTGTTGGACGGCGGCCGTATCGCCGAAGAGGGCACGCATGCCGATTTGCTCGCCTCGGGCGGCCTCTACTCGGCTCTGTACGAGACCCAGTTCCAGGCCGGGGCATAGCCGGCCTCTGGGCCGCGACCTCCGGTACCATCGCGGCGTGTTTCGGCTGCTGTTCGCGATGTTCTTGGGGAGGTCGGCCGGGCGGCTGAGCCGACTCTTCGGCCGCGGCGGCTCGGCCATCCCGGGTCTCATCGCCGAGAAGATCGACCCTCGTGTGATCGAAAAGCTCGCTTCCACCATCGGGCAGGGAGTGGTGGTCGTCACGGGCACCAACGGCAAGACGACGACCACCAAGATGCTGGTCCGGGTATTGGAATCGGCAGGGCACAGTGTCGTGACCAACCCGACGGGCTCGAACCTCGCTCGGGGTGTGGCCACCACGCTGATGGAGACGGCCTCGTGGAGGGGAAGGGTCGTTGCCGATCTCGCCGTCTTCGAGATCGACGAGGCCGCGGTCAGGAAGGTGGGACCCCGCCTCTCGCCCCGACTGCTGGTCGTGACCAATCTGGCGCGTGACCAATTGGATCGCTTCGGGGAACTGGCGACGACTGCCGGTCACATCAGAGTGGCAGTCGAGGTCTCCGAGACAGTTGTCCTCAACGCCGACGACCCGATGGTGACGGCCCTGGGGGACGGGCGCGATCCCGGGTCCGTGAGGCTCTTCGCTGCGGTTGGCGAGATCAGAGCGGGGATGCCGTCAGACTCCAATCTCTACGCCGACGGCAGAGGCCGGGTCGACTCGCCTGCAGCCGATGTGCTGCTGGAGCGAGTCGTTTCGACGGGCGATGGCCAGGAGATCACTCTGCGGCTTCCCGCCGGCGAGCGCCTCGACGTGACACTGCAGGTGCCGGGGGCCTACAACGGCTACAACGCCGCCGCTGCAGCACTCGCTGCGCTGATCCTCGATGTCGAACCCGGGGCGATTCCCGCTGCCCTGGAGTCGATGCCGCCGGCTTTTGGCAGGGGCCAGGTGGTTGAGTTCTCCGGCAAGCGGGTCAAGATCCTGCTGGTCAAGAACCCGGCGGGATTCAATCAGGTCATCAGGTTGCTGGCTGGAGCCGATCCCGGGCCGGTGCTCGTGGCCATCAACGATCTCGATGCGGATGGCCGGGACGTCTCGTGGCTCTGGGACGCCAGGGTCGAAGATCTCGACCAGAGCGGCCATGCGTTCGGGACCAGCGGGATCAGGGCTGCCGACATGGCGCTCCGCCTCAAGTACGCGGGGATCGATAGTTGGTCGGACACCGACCTGAAGGCTGCGCTGGATCGCGCCGTCGCCGCAGCAGGGCCGGGTGCGACGGTGCACATCGTCCCCACCTACACGGCGATGATGAGGCTGCTGGAGATCCTCAATCCGGGCAGGTCGGCACGGGAGGTGTGGACATGACCGAACTGGTGCTCGCCCATCTTTACCCGGCCGAGATGAACATCTACGGCGACACCGGCAACGTCATCGTTTTGCGCAAGCGTGCCGAGTGGCGGGGCATCGGCATGCGGATCGACCCCGTGGGTGTCGGAGATACTTACGACTTCACCAGTGCCGACATCGTCTTCTCCGGCGGAGGCCAGGACCGCTCCCAGGAGGATGTGGCCGACGATTTGCAGCGCCGCTCGGACGATATCCACGCGGCCGTGGCCGATGGGACGGTGTTCCTGACCGTCTGCGGCACCTATCAGTTGTTCGGCCGCCGGTTCGTGACCCACGACCATACCGAGATGCCGGGGATCGGTGTCTTCGCAGCCGAGACCGTCGCCGGGGATGTGCGCATGATCGGCAACATCGTGGTGGAGTCGGAATGGGGGAGGCTGGTGGGGTTCGAGAATCACAGCGGGCGCACCTTCCTCGACGAGGGGCAGCAGCACCTCGGCTCCGTGGTCAAGGGGTACGGCAACAACGAGCGTCGCGAGGGTGAGGGAGCGGTGACCGCCAACGCGTTCGGGACCTATCTGCACGGATCGCTCTTGCCGAAGAACCCGGCTTTGGCCGACGAGATGCTCGGCAGGGCACTGGCCCGCAGGGGATTGGACGCCCGACTGGAGTCGCTCGACGACAGCAGCGAGCAGCGAGCAGCCGCGGCGGCGGCGGATCGGCCCTGACCGTCAGCGGGCGAGAGTGATCTTGGTCTTGGCCAGTTCTGGATCGTCGACGGCGAGCGCGAACTCGAGTCCCTCGGCTGAGGAACGCAGCAGGTACACCGCCTCGATGTTGACGCCGCTGTCTGCGAGCCGTCTGGACATCGCCGCCATCGATCCCGGCCGATGGTCGAGGATGGTCACCAGAACGGTCCTCTCCTCGAACGACAGGCCGGCACGCGTGAGGACGCTGCGGGTCGTGACATGGTCGTCGGTGACGAGGTGCACGACGCCATCCTCATCCACGCCGTAGGCGGTGAGCGCTTCGATGTTGATCCCTGCCGACGACACCTGCTCGGCGAGCGTCGCCAGCATCCCCGGTCGGTTGGCCAATCTCACCTGGAACTCAGTCGTCATGCCACCGATGCTAGGCCCTGGCCACACGTCGCGAGCGGCCGCCCGTCCGGTCGTTCATGCCGCTACGGTCTCGTCTCGTGCGAACCGCAGCCACCCTCGTTCTCATCGGCCTCGCGGTTTCGGCATGTGGCGGGGCCGCCGACACCGGCATGGCACGCGGTTGCGCCGATGTCGTCGGTGTCGAAGTGATCGCCGAGAGCACGGGGCGATACACGTTTGCCGTCACCGTCCGCTCCGACGACGAGGGCTGGGACGCGTATGCGGACGTCTGGGACGTGCTCGGGCCCGATGGCGATGTGATCGGCACGAGGGTGCTGGCTCACCCCCATGTCGACGAGCAGCCGTTCACCAGATCACTGGCCGGCGTCGTGATCCCCGAAGGTGTGAGCGATGTCACCGTGCGAGCCCATCACAGCGTCGGGGGCTACTGCGGCGATGACATGGTTGCCGCGGTCCCGTCATGACCGGGCCGACTCACAGGGTTCGGCTGCCGAGTGGCTGGGCGGATCTACCGACGGCGGCCTGGGGTGACGAAGCGCTCATCCTCCCGGGCGTCGCCGCTCTGGTGCATCCGGATGACTCGTGTGAGCAGGTCCTACTGCAGCGGCGTGACAAGCCGGGTGAGGAGATCAGGGGCCGTTTCGAACTGCCCGCAGGGAAGTGGCGCGCCGGGGAGACCGCCTACGAGGCGGTCATTCGCGAGGTGCGTGAGGAGACCGGCTTGGACGCGGTGCCCATCGGCCCCGACGCCGTTCGTCACACCCAGCATCCCGATCGGCCCGTCGAGGTGATCGCCCCGCTCACGGTTGTCAGCGGTGTAGGAGGGGCCTATCCGGTGCTGCTGGTGGTGTTCGCCTGCGTGGCCCATGGCTCACCTCGCGGGTCGGCGGGGGAGTCGCGAGACCCTGCCTACTACTCGCGGTCCGAAGTGGCCTCGATGCTGGAGTCACCCGATCAATTCACCGATCCTGCGTACGCGATCCTCAGGACCTGGCTACTCGAGAGCTGAGGAGGTCCGATCGAGGAAGGCGACCAGTGCTGCGCCGACTTCGGCACCTGCATCCTCCTGAAGGAAGTGACCTGCGTCGACGGTCTCGAGACGATCTGCACCGGGTACCCGCTCCACCCAGTTCTCGCCCACCCGCACCGGGAAGATGGGATCGGACGTGCCGAAGAGGACCTGGGTCGGCCGATCCCATCCATCGAGCTCCGATCGGACGCGCAACATCTCGGCTGCGCCGGGATCGGTCTCTTCGAGGGGCACGATCAGTGGGAAGCGGTGGGCTCCGACCTTGTGGGATGCATCGGGGAACGGCGCCTCGTATCCGGCTGCGACCGACTCCGGCCAGTCCCTGATTGCGGCGCCGCGCATCACACGCTCGATGGGCAGGTCCGCCGACCGCTCGACGAATGCCCGCCATGCCAGGAATCCCTTCGACACGCGTCCGCCCGTGAACAGTCCCGTGTTGAGGATGGAGAGGCGGGAGAATCGCTCGGGCATCTCGACGGCGCAGCGCAATCCGATCGGTCCGCCCCAGTCCTGCACCACGGCAGTGGCGTCGATCAGATCGAGGGTGGTGATGATGTGAGTTGCCGCGGAAGTGTGCATCTCGTAGGTGTAGAAGTCCGGATCGGTCGGCTTGTCCGATCGTCCGAAGCCGGGGAGGTCTGGTGCCACAGCCCGATAGCCGGCCTCGACGAGCGCCTTGATGACGTGGCGATAGAGAAACGACCATGTCGGCTCGCCGTGGAACAGGACCACCGGCTTGCCCTCTCCGACGTCGATGTAGTGGAGGCGGAGACCTTCCCACTCCGTGTACGACGGCTCCCACGCGAAGTCTGGAAGATCGGAGAACCGCTCGTCCGGGGTCCGGACGAACGCGGTCACGTCTGCGTTTCGGAGTCGTCGGGTTCTACCCGCAGTGCGGCAGGGACAACGAGGACGGCCCGCCTGGCATCGCGCATGACCCTCGCCGAGACGCTTTCCCATGCCGATTCGTCGAACAGGTTCTTGGTCGCCCCGAGCACGACGACGTCCACATCGAGATCGTCCGCAGCCTGGATGATGGTGTCGGCGGGATCCTCACCCTCGAGGTACACCGCATCGGCCCGAATG
>JABMPV010000364.1 GCA_013202595.1 bacterium | reverse complement strand
GTTTGCCGCGTTGACGACGGCCAGATGACGCCCCCGGCTGTGTCCTCGTCCTCGACGCACGGTGAAGTGCGTCCACGTCCTGCGTCCTTGCCGGATGACGCCCCTGCCTCGCCCTGAACATCGCCAACGTTCCTGGCCAGAGCACTAGGTTCACCACTGGTGATGATCACCAACGGCGCCGGGGAGTTCTCCTTCGCAAACCTGGTTCCGGGAACCTACACCGTCACCCACACCGTCCCGGCCGGATATGCGACACGTTGGACACCGGTCTCGCATTCGGCAATCAGCCGGCCTGCGCCGGCGCGCCCGCACCACACCGGTGCCCGGAGCAGGATTCGAACCTGCACGCCCCCGAAGGGACAGCGGAGTTTAAGTCCGCCGCGACTACCAATTTCGCCACCCGGGCTCACAGACAGGATATCCCCGGTACGGTAACGCCATGGATCCGACCGACCCACACGCGGAGCATATCGTCGCCGTCAGGGATGGAGTCCGGGTGCGTGTTCGCCCGATCCGGCCCGAGGACAAGGACAGGATCGTCGAAGGGATGGAGCGCCTTTCGTCGGAGTCCCGGTACCGCCGCTTCCTCCGCCCGGTCACCCGGCTCAGTGATCGGGAACTCCAGTACCTGACCGAGATCGATTACACCGACCACTTCGCATGGGCTGCCGAGGCCATCGACGCACCCGGCTCACCGGGAGTGGGCATCTCCAGGTACGTGCGCGATCCCCGCGATCCCCAGACCGCAGAGGCAGCGGTCGCAGTGGTCGACGACTACCAGGAACTCGGCGTGGGCTCGCTCTTGCTCCGGCTGATCGCACGATCTGCCATCGCCAACGGGATCGTCTCGTTCACAGGGTGGGTCCTGGCCGAAAACCACGCCATGCTCGATCCGCTCGCCAGGGCGGGCGCCGAGATGCAATCGGACGAGGGGATCATCCGGATACGGATCCCGCTCCCCCGTGAGGACGAGGACTTCAACTCGTCGGCTCTGGGGAGAGCCTTCCGCGCCGCCGCTGCCGAGTCACCCCCGGTCGAACCGATCAGATGACCCGCGGGGCACCACCCGGCGATCAGGCAACCGGCCAACGGCGCACAGCGATGTGTAGCGCGCCTACCCCGCCAGTTCGAGGGCGATCCCGTCGAGGATGTCCGACTCGCTGACCACTATCTCGGTGACTCCCGCGTGGCGGAGGGCCGCTTCAGCGATCACCGCTCCGGCGAGGATCACCCGGGCCCTCGCCGGGTCCAGTGACGGGATGGCAGCAGTCTCCTCGATCGTCAGTGGCGACAACTGACCGATCAGCGACCCGAGTCGGCCGACGTCCAGCACGCTGCCGTGGACCGTCAGACGGTCGTATTCCGGAAGATCGAGAGCGATTGCCGCCAGGCTGGTGTAGGTACCGCCGACCCCGATCGCCGTACCGGGCGTGCCGGGGAGCATCACATCGGCAAACATCGACTCAACGGTGGCCGACGCCACCAGCACGTCGACGGGTTCGGCGGGCCGATCGGGAAGCAGCCGCTCGGTGAGGCGGACCGAGCCGATGTCGACACTCTGCAGGAACGACGGCGCCCCGGTCCCGAAGACGAACTCCGTGCTGCCGCCGCCCAGATCGATCACCAGGCGTGGAGCGACTGTCGCAATGCCCCCGGTCGCACCCCGAAACGACAGTGCCGCCTCCTCCTCCCCTGAGATGACTTCGGGATGGAACCCCAGCACCTCGAAGGCGCCCTTCAGGAACACCGATCGGTTCTCCGCATCACGGGAGGCAGATGTGGCGACGGCCCGTGCCCGCTCGACGCCGACCCTCTCCATGGCGGCTGCGTAGCCGGCAAGGGTCGCCACCGTCCGGTCGATCGCCTCGTCGTTCATCCTGCCGGTCGCATCGACGCCCTGGCCGAGGCCGGTCACGATCACATGGCGTTCGATGGAGCGGAGGCCCCCGGGGCCGACTTCTGCCACCAGGAGACGGGTCGAGTTGGTGCCGATGTCGATGGCTGCGACCCTCACCTGGGCTCCCGCCACCTGCCATTGGAGACCACCCGGCCATCCACCTCCACGATGCACGGTTCGATGCAGTCGAGTGGCTCCACCCATGGCGCCACGGTCTCCCCCACGGGATTGTCGTTCCCCGCAGCGTGATCGGCGTAATGAGCGTGCAGGCATTTGACGCCCTTCGCCGTGCCGCCGACACCGCCCGATGGCCGCGGATGAGCGTCGGGCGGCATCAGGGCATCGCGATTGGCCGCGTATCGGCGATGGGCGGCGTTGAGACGCTCACCGAACTCGGGCACGGCGTCGGCGCGGCGCTCCATCGCCACCACACCCCCGGAGCCCTCGAGTCGGCCGACCCGTTTGCCGGCCAGCGGGCAGGTGAGCCAGTAGGTGGTCGGAAACGGGGTCCCGTCGTCCAGGATCGGCGGAACCTGCGTGACGACCGGCAGCCCCAGATGGCACCTGACAGTGACATCGGCTGCGGCTCGCAGTGGACGGCCTATCTGAGCGGCGACGACCGCCCCGTCATCCATCCACCAGGTCCCGACCGGTCAGCCAGCTCCAGAGGTGCTCCCACCAGGGGGTCTCATCCCGCTCCAGCAGCCGCGGCAGCGGTCCCGGCGCGGGCACCCCACCCGAGGGAGTGACGACGACGTACCCGATCTCGCCGGGGCGGACGTAACCGAACTGCTCCCTGGCGAGGCGCTCCACCTCTCCCGGGGTCCCCAGGGCAGCGATCTCGCGCTCCATCCGGGCGTTCTCGGCCTCCAGAGCCTCCAACTGGGCCTCGGCCAGGCCGACGGCCTCCTGCTGGGCGAACAACGTGCGCACCGGCAGGATGCCGACTGCGGCCAGGGTCACCGTGACGAGCACGACGAAGGCCAGCAACCCTGTGAAGCGCCGACCGAGGTGCGTGCTGCGAACCGTCACCGCGGGCCGCCGTAGGGAGCCCACCCGGCATACCGGGCCTGGGAGCCGAGTCGCTCCTCGATTCGGAGCAGCTGGTTGTACTTGGCCGCCCGCTCACTGCGTGCAGGAGCACCGGTCTTGATCTGGCCTGCGTTGGTGGCGACGGCCAGATGGCTGATGAAGGTGTCCTCGGTCTCGCCGGAACGGTGGCTGACCACCCGCCCGTACTTGGCGCGCTCGGCCAGTTCCATCGTGTGGAGCGTCTCGGAGAGGCTCCCGATCTGATTCACCTTGATGAGGATCGAGTTGGCGACGCCGTCGGCGATCCCCTTGCGCAGGATCTCCTCGTTGGTGACGAACACGTCATCGCCCACCAACTGCATCCGACCACCGAGTTTCTGTGTGAGGATCTGCCAACCCTCCCAATCGCTCTCGTCCAGGCCGTCCTCGATGGAGACCAGTGGGAACTCACCGGCCAGTTCGCCCAGGTAGTCCACGAACTCCTCGCTCTTGAGCGCAGCGCCCTCGAACTGATAGCGGCCTTCGCGGTAGATCTCGTTGGCTGCGATGTCCAGGGCGAAGCCGATCTCCTTGCCCAGTTCGTAGCCGGCTGCGTCGACTGCCTCGACCAGCACCTCGAGAGCGTCCCGGTTTGCGGCGAGATCCGGGGCGAAACCGCCCTCGTCGCCGACATTGGTGCTCAGGCCACGTCCGGCGAGCACCTTTCGCAGTGCGTGATACACCTCGACGCCTGCGCGCAAAGACTCGCGGAAGGTCGGGAACCCGGCGGGGACGATCATGAACTCCTGGATGTCCACTGAGTTGGCGGCATGGGCTCCACCGTTGAGCACGTTCATCATCGGAACGGGAAGGACCCTGGCCGAAGGGCCACCGAGATAGCGGAACAGTGGGATGCCGAGCGAACCGGCGGCCGCGCGAGCCGTCGCCAGTGACACGGCCAGGATGGCATTGGCTCCGAGGTGCGCCTTGTTGGGCGTGCCGTCGAGGTCGAGCATGATCTGGTCGATGGCTTCCTGCTCCGTGGCATCCATGCCGACGATCGCAGGGGCGATGGTGTCGCGGATGTGGCCGATCGCCTCGGTGACACCCCTGCCCATGTAGCGGGCGCCGCCGTCGCGGAGTTCGATGGCTTCCTTGGATCCGGTCGACGCTCCCGAGGGGACCGCGGCCCTACCAAATGAGCCGTCGATGAGATACACCTCGGCTTCGACTGTGGGATTGGCACGCGAATCGAGCACCTCACGGGCGCGGATCGCATCGATCATGGTCACGGGCTGGCCTCCTCGTGTCTCAAACGGTATCAGTCGGCGCCCGACGACGGTGACACATCACCCTTCGTCGTGCTTGGCAGCTTCCCAGCGCCGGTCCATCTCTTCAATAGTCAACCCGCTCAGGGTACCGCCGTCTTCGACCGTCCTGAACCTCCGCTCGAAGCGGGTGTTGGCACTCCGAAGCGCCTGTTCGGGGTCGACACCGAGGTGCCGGGCCAGGTTGACCAGCGTGAACAGCAGGTCGCCCAACTCGTGTCGGCGATACTCGAGATCGTCGCCGGCATCCACTAACTCGCCGGCTTCCTCGACGACCTTGTCGAGCACGCCCGTCACATCGGGCCAGTCGAAACCCGCCGTCGCAGCCCGGCTCTGCAATTCGAGGGCCTTGGCGAGTGCCGGAAGGCCGGCCGGCACGCCGTCGAGCAGCGAATCGCGCTCCTTTTCGGCCTTCTTCTGCTGCTCCCAGTTGGCCATCACATGCTCCGCCGTGTGCGCCTGGGCCTCGCCGAACACATGGGGATGGCGATGGACCAGCTTGCGCCGGATCCCTTCGGCCACTTCCTCGACGTCGAACATCCCGGCCTCGGAGGCGAGGGTCGCGTGGAAGACCACCTGCAGTAGAAGATCGCCCAACTCCTCTTCGAGTTCGACATACGCAGGCACGTCGGGTTCGCCGCCCGGAGCCTCTGCCGGCAGGGCGTCGATGGCCTCGAGGGTCTCGTGCGCTTCCTCGAGGAGATGACGCGCCAGGGTGTGGTGGGTCTGCTTGCGGTCCCACGGGCACTCGGCGCGGAGCCGATCGTTGGTGCGGATCAGACCGGGCCATCCCGGCGCCTCCGGATGGAGGAACAGCGACAGGCGGAGACCGGCGTCGGCGGGGTCGAGGTCGGCGAGAGAGATCTCCTCGACCCTCTCGGAATCCTCTCCCAGACCGTCGAGCAGTGTGATGGGGGTCTCCGGCACCAGCACCCGCAGCAGGGCGTCCCGCACATCGCCGAGGACGAGCGGTGTGTCCACCTGGCCGATCACCGTCGGAAGATGCAGGAGGAGGGGGTGCGGAAGGCCCCGTCCATCCAGCACCTGGATGCCGTGCTCGAATGGGTCCACTTCGATCCGCTGGAGTACCAGGTCGAGGAACGACTCGCCCGCGAACACTTCGACGGGGATCTTCCTGCGCCGCGCCTCGGCGCGCACCATCGCAACAGACCGCTCGGCGACCACGGCGCTGCCGGGAACGGCGAACATCACCGGCCCATCGGCTGCCAGATCCAGCACTCGCCCGGCCAGCCCTTCGTACACCTCATCGAATGACTCGGCCGTCTCGTAGATGTCGTCACCGGTGACGGCATCGCGCTGCATCAGGAGGGCTTCAGCGGCGGGATGATGGCGGGTCCGCAGTACCAGCGGCACCGCAGGGTCTCCGAGTCGCGCCACCATCTCGGCCGGGATCCGATCGATCCCCGCCGGGCCCAGCCCGGCGATCAGTATCGGGCCGCTCATCCCTCTGGCGGCACGATGCCGACGGGGCTCCACTGCCCGAATCTGGCGTCGAGCACCTCGGCGTCGGCGTTCTGCAGCGTCTCGTTGAACCACGCAACCCACAGTCCGTCGATCTCGGTCGAAGGAAGGAGGTTGATGGGATCGGCACGCAACTCATCGAACGTCGGTGCAGATCGGTCGTAGACCTCGATCACATGGAAGCCGAACTGCGTTTCCACGGGCCCGGCCAGCGCATTCAGCGGAGCCTCGACGGAAGCGGCTGCGAACTCGGGCACATATCGGGATGCCAATGAGCACTCGAGGTCGCCGCCAACCGCCGAGTCGAGCGACACCTCAGTGGCCACATCGGCAAAGGCCTCGCCGGCTTCGACCCGCTCAATGACTGCGAGCGCCTCGCCTTCGGTCTCCACCAGGATGTGCCGGGCACACACGGTGGTGATCGCAACGCCGTTGTCGACGAGCGCATGAATGGTCTCATCGCTCACCAACTGACCCGTTGCCGACTCACGCAGGATGATCACTCTGGCGTTGAACTCGACCATCTCCGTGGAGGCATCGGCCACTCCGAGGAAGTCGGCGGGTGTCATCCCGTCGACCTCGATCAACTCGGTCAACTCGACGAACCGCACCTCGACGAGGGCCTCGTCGATGGACTCGCCGAACTGATCCTCGTATCCCTGCTCGAGGGCTTCGACCGCGATCACGCGAAAGAGCGTCTCCCTGAAGCTCTCGTCGATGGGGAGCGAGGAGACATCGTTGTAGAGGGCAGCGAGATCATCCATGGAGATCTCGGTGTCGCCGACTCGCGCCACGGACTCGGGGGACGAGCAGGCAGCGAGTGCGATCGAGGACACAATGAGGACAGAAAGGAGCTTTCGCACGATCATCCGTGGTCGGGGGACCACATCGTACCGAGGAACTCACGCAGTGAGTGCGCCGGCGACTCCACCGGCGCAGGGATGAACACGGCGCCCCCGGTAACGACACCTTTGCGCTTGGTTATCCGCGCCAGGCGGACCTCCTGAGAGGCCGCCAGCGACACGGGAGCGATCCTGATCTCATCGCGCATCTTGACGATCTCGGTGATGCCGATCCGCAGGGCATCCACCCTGAGCCTGGCGATCTCCATCAGCGTCTCAGCCCGCTCCGGAAG
>JABMPV010000363.1 GCA_013202595.1 bacterium | reverse complement strand
GGAATGGCCGTGCTCTGGATCCTTCAGGCGGTCACCTGAGCGACGGCCGCCCGTCACTCGGCAGCGATCCCCGGCCCGTTGGGATCCGGATCCACCCGAAGCACGATCTCCCCGCGCAGCAGCCGGAGCACTTCAGCTCCCGCTGCGTCCCGACGCCAACCAGCGAGGAGCGGGTGCTCCACCGACTCGATGGTGCCGGCAAGGTGGTCCCTGACCAGTTCGTCCAATCCAGACCGGTTTCCGAGCAGTCGCGGGACCAGATCCAGGCTTGCCGCCTTCGTCCTGACGAGCCCCTGGACGAGTGCGCCGATCGCCTCCACCCTCGGGTCGTCTGCAAACGGATGCGGTGCCGGCCGGCGAGGCCAATCGGACTCAGGGATCTCGAGAGCCTCACGCACGACCCTGGCGAGCGGCTCGGCGACCTGCCCTGCCTGGCGAGGATGCAGACCGCGTAGCTGGCTGATCGCCTTGGCCGCGGTCGGTGTGCGGCGGGCCACCTCGATCAGGACCCGATCAGGCACGACGCGCTGCCTCGGCATATTCACCCTCGCGGCTTCCTCCTCGCGCCACGCAGTGACCTCACGCAGCACGGCGAGAGCCTTGCCCCGCAGTTTCCGGGAATCCGACACCCGTCGCCACTGCTCACGGGGATCGGCGTCCAGTCCCACCCCGTCGAACACGCGGTCGGTCTCCTCGTCGACCCATGTCCTCCTGCCCCGCTCTTCGAGCCGCTCCTGGAGGATCCCGGCCATCGGGAGGAGATAGGCGACATCGTCCAGGGCGTACCCGATCTGGGCGCTGCTGAGAGGGCGGCGCTTCCAGTCTGTGTATCCCTCGCCCGACCTCGGTCGCTTCCCCATGACCCGGCTCACCAGGCTGGTGTAGCCAGGACCATCGCCCAGGCCGAGGAACCCTGCCGCGATCTGGGTGTCGAATACCGCATCGGGGACGGCACCGGTCTGGGCCCGCAGGATGGTCAGGTCGTGCTCGCCTGCATGTACCAGGATCTCGGGACCCGACAGCATCACGTCCCACAAGGGCGTCAGATCGGGGCCTGCCAGGGGGTCGGCGGTCCCGATGGCCCCCTCTGCTGCCACCTGGATCAGGCACAACTCCGGCCGATAGGTGGCCTCCCACATGAACTCGGTGTCGAATGCGATCGCCCGTGCCCCCGCCAGGCGGGCTGCGAGGTCGGCGACATCTGCCGTTGTCGTTGCATGAATCGGTTCCACATCGGCACCATAGGCGTCTGGCGATCAGGTACCGTGACGCACCGTGCCACCACCCGTCCGACTCACCGACCGCGCCACCCGCACCCTCGACGGCCTCAGGGCCTCCGGCCACTCGGTCGCATGGGGGCGCGGCAGCGACGGGCGCACCAACTTCTACTGGGCGCGGATCACACCCAATCGCACCTCGGCCATCCGGGTTGCGAAGGCACCCGACGGCGATTCGCTGATGGACAAGGTCACGATGATCATCGGTGAGGACCCCGCAACCCACCTGATCGCGGGCTTTGCCGACCCGCTGCGGTTCTGCCCGAGGTGCAACACCGAGACGAGCTTCGACGAGGACGGCCCCGTCGTGTTCGCATGCGCAGCCGACCAGGCGCATCTCACTGTTCGCCCGTACTGAGAGCGCCCTCGCGGTCCGACCAGTAGGTTGCCGCCTATGAGGACTGCATGAGCGATACCACCTGGCAACCGGGCAACCCGATCGTCACCGGGGCGGACTACGTCGCCAGCCTCCGCGGACGAGGCCTCGAGGTCTGGCTCATGGGAGAGCGCGTCGAGGAACCGGCGGACCATCCCATCATCCGGCCGTCGATCGACGCAATGGCGGCGACCTACGACCTCGCAGTGGCCGACCCCGAACTGGCGACCACGGTGTCGCCGTACACGGGTGAGCGGATCAACCGGTTCCTCCATGTCACGGAGAGCGCTGCCGATGTCGTCGCCCAGAACCGCATGCAGCGGCGCCTGGGACAACTCACGGGAACCTGTTTCCAGCGCTGCGTCGGCATGGATGCCATCAACTCGATCTTCTCGCTCGCGTGGGACATGGACGAGGAGCTGGGAACCGGCTACCACCCGAGGTTCGTGGCCTGGTTGACCGGGATGCATCGCAGCGGCCTCGTCATCGGCGGCGCCATGACCGATGTCAAGGGCGACAGGAGCAAGAGCCCGTCGCAGCAGTCCGATCCGGACGTGTACGTCCACATCGTCGAACGCAGAGACGACGGCATCGTGCTCAGAGGAGCCAAAGCCCATCAAACGGGTGCGGTCAACAGCCATTGGCTCCTCGTCATGCCGACGCTCCGCCTCGACCCAACCGATGGGGACTACGCAGTGATGGCCGCCGTGGAAGTCGACGCTCCCGGCCTTCGCTACGTCTACGGG
Organism: bacterium; assembly: GCA_013202595.1. Lineage (GTDB taxonomy): Bacteria > Actinomycetota > Acidimicrobiia > Spongiisociales > UBA11373 > JABMPV01. The sequence continues at coordinate 1,529 of JABMPV010000363.1, read as the reverse complement.
CGCCAGTCGTGCGATTCCAGGAGCATGCAGGGATCGATCGACGTCGGCAACGCCGGCTTCGCAGGCCAGGAGGCGCTGGTGGTGCTCGACGATGTCTTCGTCCCGTGGGAGCACGTCTTCATGGATGGCGAGACGGCGTACACCGGCGAACTGGTCGAGCGCTTCACCGCCTACCACCGGCGCTCCTACGTGTGCAAGAGCGGCGTCGGTGATGTGCTGATCGGCGCGGCATCGCTCGTAGCCGACTACAACGGTGTGCCCTCCGCCTCGCACATCAGGGACAAGATCGCCGAGATGGTCCACATGAACGAGACGATCTACGCGACGGGCATCGGGGCGTCACACGAGGCGCATCAGACCGCGGCGGGCAACTGGGAACCCGATGTGATGCTCGCCAACGTGTGCAAGCAGAATGTCACCCGCCTGCCCTACGAGATCGGCAGATTGGCGCAGGACATCGCCGGAGGCGCCGTCGTGACCCTGCCATCGGAGCAGGACTTCGCACACCCCGACATCGGCCCCGTGCTCGAGAAGTACTTCGCAGGCCGCGACGGCGTGGTCACGGAGGACCGCGTCAGAGTGCTGCGCCTCATCGAGAACATGACGATGGGGCGCAATGCCGTGGGGTACCTCACCGAGTCGCTCCACGGCGCGGGTTCCCCCCAGGCGCAACGCATCGTGATCAGCCGGAGAGCGGACCTCGACGAGAAGCGGGACATGGCCCGCCGACTGGCAGGGATCGACGGTTGACAGGCCCGCTCGATCGTGGCGGGACGAGAATGGGAACGTGACCACAGGCAAGAGCGCCCGCGACGACAGCCTCAGGGAGTTGCTGAAGTCGCCGCTCGATGACCGGCCCCAGCGCAGCATCCGCTGGTGGCCGTGGGCCATCGGAGCCGTCGTAATCGCCCTCGCCGGATTCACGGCAATGGCGATCGGCGGCGGAGAGGGGGCAGAGCCCGGCGCCCCATCGACGACCACTGCCGAGCACACCCTGACCACGGTCCCCGCCTATCCCGACGTCGTGCAGTACGGCGAACTGGTGAGCGATCCCGATTCTGGTCTGATGCTCCTCATCGGCGGAGGCACGAGGCGAACCGGCGCGCGCATCGACGGGCTGTCGCTCGACACCTATGCCTTCGATCCCGTGGAGGAGATCTGGGGCCGCCTCGAGGTCTCCGGCAACCTCCAGGGCCGGGTGGGACACGCGATCGCTTTCGATTCATCGCGTCGCAGCGTCCTGGTATTCGGGGGCCACACATCGGCCGATCTGTTCACCTGCTCCAACAGCGGTCTGTGCGCGGCATCGGCGGAAGGCGACACCTGGCTGCTCGATCTGAACGAGTCGACCTGGTCGGAGGTGAGAGCGGCGGGCCCCGAGGGTCGGTATGGCGCGGCGATGGCGTACGACCCGATCTCCGGCCGGGTCATCCTGTTCGGCGGCGCAACACCGAGCGCCCATCTGCGAACCAACGGCTTTCTGGACGATACATGGGCTTTCGAGCCAACGGTGAACCGCTGGGCACGCG
>JABMPV010000362.1 GCA_013202595.1 bacterium | reverse complement strand
GCTGTACAGCGCCTGGCTGGCGAACGCTTCGTTCAACTCGACCAGGCCGATGTCCTTGACGGACAGGCCGGCGGCCTCGAGTGCCTTGGGGATGGCGACCGACGGTCCGATACCCATCTCCTCGGGCCGGACGCCGGCCACCTGATACGTGATCAATTCGCCGAGCGGCTCGATGCCGAGGCTCTCTGCCTTCTCCCGCTTCATGAGGAGCGAGAGGGCCGCACCGTCGCTGGTCTGCGACGAGTTTCCGGCCGTCGATGTGCCGTTCACCTTGAACGCCGGGCGGAGCTTCCCGAGGCCTTCGACCGTGCTCTCACGGGGCCCCTCGTCGGTGTCGAACTCGATGACGGCGCCGTCGAGTTCCACCTTCACCGGGATGATCTCGTCGACGAACCTGCCCGCGGCAATGGCGGCCAGGGCACGCCGGTTCGATTCGACGGCGAAGGCATCCTGCTCCTTGCGCGTCACGCCGTAGCGCTCGGCGACGATCTCGCTCGTCATACCCATCGACTCGTAGGCCTCCGGGTAGTTGTCGGCGAGCCACGGGTTGGGGGACGGCTTGTTGCCGACCATCGGCACCATGGTCATCGACTCGACCCCGCCGGCGAGCACGATGTCGCTGTAGCCGGCTGCGATCTGCGCAGCACCGCTGGCGACGGTCTGTAGACCGCTGCTGCAGAAACGGTTCATCGTCATGCCGGGCACCTCGACGGGCATGCCTGCTCGCATGGCGGCGATCCGCCCGATGTTCATGCCCTGCTCGCCCTCGGGCATAGCGCAGCCGATGACAATGTCGTCGATGTCTTCGGGCGCCACCGGCACCCGCTCCATGAACCCGGCCATCAGCAACCCGAGCAACTCATCGGGACGGGTGTGGCGCAGACTGCCCTTGTGCGCCTTGCCCACCGCAGTTCGGTAGGCGTGGGTGACCACTACTCCTGTGCTCATCTGTCTGCTTCCTTTCCCGTCAATTCCGCAACGGCTTGCCGGTTTCCAGCATGTGCATGATCCTGGCCATGGTCTTCTCTTCACCGCAGAGGCTCAGGAACGCCTCTAGCTCTAGATCCAAGAAGTCCTGTTCGGTCCGCAATGTTCCCTCGGGCACGTCGCCACCGCAGATGACGGTGGCCAACTTGGCGCCGAGATGGGCGTCGTACTCGCTGAGATACCCGCCACCGAGCATCCCGTGCACAGCGACCTTGAGGGCGGCGATTCCACCCGATCCGGGGACGCGCACCTTTGCGGGCATCGCAGGCTTCCACCCGGCCTCGACCATCCTGAGAACGTCGGCCTTCGCATCCGCCAGCAGCCGATCGGGGTTGAGCGTGATCGAGTCCGTGGCCTTGAGGAACCCGAGTGCCCTGCTCTCGACGGCGCTGGTGCCCACCTGGGCCGTGCCGATGACCTGGAAGATCCGCTCCATGTACGGCAGCGGATCGGCCTTGACACCGGTCGGGACGCTCCCGTAGTACCGGAACGACATCTCTTTGCACCCGCCGCCGGCGGGGATCAATCCGACGCCCAACTCGACCAGGCCGATGTAGGTCTCGGCGTAGGCGCGTACCGCATTGCCGTGCATCACCACTTCGGCTCCGCCGCCGAGGGCCAGTCCCCTGGGGGCGACCACGACGGGACCGTCGGAGTGCTTCATCCGCATCACGGTGTTCTGCAGTCCGGTGACGGCGGCCGTGACGGTGTCCCAGTCCTTGGCCATCGCGGCCATGCCGATCAGTCCGATGTTGGCTCCGACGCAGAAGTTCTGCGCTTCGTTGCCGACCACCAACCCGACGAGATCGCCGGCGTCGACCCGGTCGAGGCCTGCGTTGATGACCTCGTCGATGGTCGGGTCGAGAGCGTTCATCTTGGTGTGGAACTCGACGAGGCCACGCCGTCACCCATGTCGTACAGGGTGGCTCCCGGACTCTCGGTGATGATGCCGGCGCCCTCCTTCAGCGTGTTCAGGAAGATCACGCCGGAGGGGACTTCGATCGGCTGGTACGACTCGCTGATGACATCCCAGAAGTGCCGGACGCCATCCCGTGTGACGTACCAGGTGCCCTCGCTGCCCTTGAGCATGTGCTCGACGACCGGAGGGATCTCCATGCCCTCGGCGCGCATGCGGTCGACCGACTCCTGGACACCGATGGCATCCCATGACTCGAACGGTCCGAGTTCGAAGTTGTAGCCCCACTTCATGGCGTTGTCGATGTTGACGATATCGTCGGCGATCTCACCGAGCAGTTCGGCCGAGTAGATGGCCGTCTCGGCCGTGACCTTCCAGGCGAGGCGGCCGTAGTCGTCGTCGAACCAGACCATCGTCCTCATCTTCCCGGCGGCATCCTCTGCGCCGCGGGCTGCGCCCACCGACGCCAGGCGAACCTTGCCGGGATCGACGTAGTCGAGGGTCGACGGATCGAGCGACTGGATCACCGTCTTGCCTTCGGCGCTCTTGGTCTTCTTGTAGAACCCCGCACCGGCCTTCTGGCCGATCCTGCCGTCGGCGATCAGGGCTTGCATGTACTCGGGGACGACGAACCGGCCGACCCACGGATCGTTGGGGCATCCCTCGGCGATGGTGTTGACGACGTGGCCCATGGTGTCGAGGCCCACGATGTCCGCCGTGCGGAAGACGGCGGAACTGGGGCGGCCCGTCGCCGACCCGAATACCGAGTCCACCTCGGGCACCGATGCGCCGTACTCGGCCATCCAATGGAACACCGACGTCATGCCGAACGTGCCGATGCGGTTGCCGATGAAGTTGGGAGTGTCCTTGCAGTGCACGATGCCCTTGCCGAGGACGGTCGACCCGAACTCGGCCATCCCGTCGTAGACGGCCGGGTCGGTCTCAGGAGCAGGTACCAGTTCGAGCAGGCGCATGTAGCGGACCGGGTTGAAGAAGTGGGTTACGAGGAAGTGGCTGCGGAAGTCGTCGCTGCGACCCTCTGCCATGGCGGATGCCGCCAGGCCCGAGGTGTTGGACGAGATGATGCTGCCCTGCTTGCGATGTGTGTCCACCATCGCGAAGACGCGCTGTTTGATGTCCATACGCTCGACCACGACTTCGACGATCCAGTCACACTCGCCGAGCAACTCGGCGTCGTCCTCGTAGTTGCAGGCCGTCACCATGCTCGCGAGGTCCTTGTGGAACAGGAGAGCCGGTTTCGACTTGAGCATCGCCGTGATGCCGGCCTGTGAGATGCGATTGCGCACCGCACGGTCTTGGAGGGTGAGGCCGGCGACCTCCTCTTGAGCGGTCAATTCAGACGGGGTGATGTCGAACAGATACGAGGGAATGCCGGCGTTGGCGAGGTGAGCAGCGATGCCTTGGCCCATCACCCCTGCTCCGAGAACGCCGACGCGCTTGATTCGAATGCCCATGTATTCCTCCATGGATCGGTAGGCGCGGTGTGCGTCGATCCTCCTTCATCCTCGCGCATGTCTACAAGAGTCGGAGGACCCGATGACCGGGGCCGTTCTCAGGCGCCCGAAGCGCTGAATCCGCGGTAGTCGTCGGGGAGATCCTGCATCGCCGCGACCAAGCGCGGGATTCCCGACTCGGTGATCTCAGGTCCGTGGCTGTCGACGAGTCGTTGCCCGGCTTCCTGGGCAGGCCCGGTCTTCCCGTGGTCGACCAGGTGGATTCCGACCGGGAGATCGGGCCCCTCCGACCTGGCGTCGATCTGGACCATGGACTGGACGGTGTCGGAGTGCCAGGTCCACCAGGAGTAGACCCGCCCCGGGAGAGCGGAGCGCATCGCAGCCCAGGCATCTGAGGACTCGGAGAGATCGGTTACGTCCGCACTTCTGTGAGCGACGGGTCCGAGGATGCGATCGATCTCAGGGAGGAGTTCCTCGGGTACCGACCACGTGGTACCCCATGTGCGCTCGATTCTGCCGAGGCCGCGGGTGAAGACGTCCACCCTGGCTGCGAGGTCCTCATCGGCAGGGTTGTCCTGGTCCCTCCCGATTCCGAGGATGTGCAGCACTGCCGATTGGCCCGGCACGACAGTCAGGTCGAACGACCCCCCTTCAGCGAATCGGTAGGACCGGATCTCCCTCACTGCACCGGGGATCGGGGCGATCACGTCGTCCACAGCCTCGTCCTGAGTAGATCTGCGGCCATGTTCAGCGCCCTACCCGGTGAGTTGTCGCCCACCACGCGGATGGATTCGGGCCGTTCTGCCTCGATTTCGGCGAGGGCACCCGGTGGGTTCGCGAAGACTCGAGCGATGGTCTGCCTGTCGTCGATGAACACGACCACGCCTTTACCCAGCACGGCGAGTGCTCTCACCTCGGCCCGTCGGGCCCGGTATCCATTGGTGTGCTCGACCACCTTGCCCGACAACGCAACCAGGCCGACTGCGAAGCGGCGGGTACCCGGAGAGACGAGTGCCGGGAAATCGAGGTCCATCGCTTCTCTGGCCGCATACAGGCCGCAGGGCGGGCGGCCGCAGCGGCCGTCGGTGTGTGGTACCTCATCATCGTGGCGTTCGGTCGCCCCCTTGCGGCCCAGGCATCCCGCCTCGTAGATCGGTGAGTCCCAGCGGAGGTACACACCCTGGAGGCCGTTGCGTACCTCCCACATCCGATAGCCGGGGACGGCGTGGGGCGACCAGTGTGCAGGTGCTGTGGGAGAGAACGCCTGGCGAGGAGGGAAGGTGGGCTGTGGGGGAGGGTCGCGGTGGCCGGTGCCCGCCGCGGCGCGTTGCTGGATCCGGTCGATGAGCGCCGCCAATGCGGTCTCCAGTTCGGCCTGATCGGCCGCCGTCATCGAATCGAAGGGTGGGAGCGGTTCTCCATCGGAGGTGGTGACCGGCGAACGGTTCCGTGTGCGAGAGCGATCGATCACGGCGTCGAGAGCGGCGTCGAACTCCTTGCGCTTCCTGCGGGCGTCTCGCTCCGCCCCGCGGCGGAGACGGAGGCTCACCTCGAGGGACACCACCCTGTTGCGCTCACCGGGGGACATCGGCTCGTCGCCGAGCGGCCGACCGGCCTCGAGCGCGCGGATTCGGTCTTGTAGATCGGCCAGTCTCTGACGCCGATCGGAGGGGGTTTCGGTGCTGTCCATGGGTCCCTCCCGTTCCGGGACCCGACCGTACGGCATCGAACAGATGTTCGCAAGAACGCGAAATCTGAGGTTGCTGTAGTCGGCCCTGACAGACAATCGACGGCCAACTACTCGTCGGCTATCACATCGCAGGGTTCGTTCTCACGGCGGGCGAGGAAGAAGAAGGGCAGCGACAGCGCCATGATCCCTGCGCTCACCACATACGACGCGCCGTATCCAGACACGTCGGCGACCCGGCCGAGGACCGGTTGGGTGACGACCCCTCCGGCAGATCCCATGAGGGCATCGAACGACAGGACGGTGGCGCGTTGCTCTGACTCGATGAGCCCATTGACGTATGCCTGGCGGATCGGTGTCGATGCGGCGAAGGAGATGGACCAGACGACGATTCCGGCGATGGCCACCCAGAAGCTGGTGGTCAGGCCGACGAGCACCAGAACGCCGACGCTCACGATCGCGACGACGATGAGCACGTGGGTGCGGCGGCCGAAGAGACGACGCACGAGGGGGACCGTGAGACCGCCGAGGATCTGGGCCCCGGCGACGATGGCAGCAGCCAGGCCGGCGATCCCGAACGCGGTGTCGTCGCCGTACAACTCGAGCAGGTAGGGCTGCAGTGCATAGAACGCGTAGATCGCCACCCCGGCCGTGAACGGCGCCGCAAGCATGAGCCATCGCATCGGCCGCAGGCGCCAGCCGCCGTCGATGGACGCCCGGAGCACCCGCTTCACCTCGATGAGCGGCCCGACACCTCTCCTGGGCTCGAAGCCGAGATCTTTCATGAACACGGCCGCGGCGATGAATGTGGCGCCGAGGAGCACGGCCCTGATGATGTAGGGCACTCCGAGGTTGGTCGCCTGCGCGATGAACCCGCCTGCGACCGATCCCGAGAGCATCGAGACACCCATGACGATCTGTCCCTTGGCGAACACCGATTCAAGAGGTCCGGTGTATCCCGTCGCATTGAGTGCATCCACCAGCCATGCCTCGACGGCTCCGGAGAAGAAGGTGAACCCGAGGCCGAGGAACGCCGAGACGAGCGCCCATCCCCAGAACGAGGCGCCGATGTTCCACATCAGGAGGTAGAGGAGCGTCGAGGCGATCAGCGTCGCGGCGCCGAGGAGATACGAGATCCGACGCCCCGCGGTGTCGGCGACGACGCCTGTGGGCACTTCGAACACCACCATGCCCAGCGTGAAGAAGGCATTGGCGGCGAAGGCCTGTGTGTTGCTCAACCCGGCGTCGAGCAGGAAGAGTGTGTTGATGCCCCAGATGAGCGAAGCGGCGAGCGTCGACAGCAGCGTGATGAGTAGATAGGTCCGCTGGACCCCCCTAGCGGCTTGTGACATTGGGGGACCCTACCCCCGGCATCGCGCCTACACCCGTGTGTACCCT
>JABMPV010000361.1 GCA_013202595.1 bacterium | reverse complement strand
TGAGGGGCGTGCGCAGTTCATGGCTGACGCTGGCCAGGAACGCGTCCTTGTCCGCGTTCATCTGCTCGAGTCGTTGCCGATCCGATTCACGCTCCCAGAAGGCACCAAGCATCCTGGCTGCGGTGGTGAGCAGGGAGACATCGGTGGCACTCCAGCGGCGCTCCACCACCTGATCAGAGAAGCCGATGAGGCCGGCCCACTCGCCGTTGATGAGGATGGGGACTTCCAGTTCGGACTTGACCGGGAAGGGGTCAGTGGCATAGAGGTCGTATTCAGGTCCTTCGAGCTCCCTCGGAATGATCGTGATCGGTCTCCCGTTCTCCAGGCTCTCTCGGGTCGTGGGTAACTGGTCCCAGGGAGCGAGATCCCAGAGCTCGTTGTCTAGTTTGTAGCTGGCGGCTCCCGAATCCTTCGCTTCGGCGACGAACTCGGAGCAGAAACCGATCGTGGGATCCATGACGTTGCGTTCGAGGAACACGTAGGTCGCCTCGGTCGCGACCAGCAATGCCTCCAGCGCGTGCTGAATCCGGTCCTCCCCCGAGCTGGCGAGGAGGGCCTGGGCGCATTCAGCCAGAGCGGCGTCGTATCGAGCGCTCTGTTCGACCAGATCGACGGCTCGTCTGGTCTCCACGGCGCTTCCGAGGATGTTGGCGACCGATTGCAGAAAGACGCTGTCGGTGGGCGTGAACCGGCGTCGCCGAGTGCTGTGCACGCCAAGGACTCCGTATGGGTTGCTCCGCCCCCGGATCACAACGCTCATGCCCGATGTGACACCGTGATCGAGCAGGAAAGGGGGGCCCGAGAACCGGGTGTCGCCGGCAAGGTCCTCAACCAACACGGGTTCATCGCACAGCAGTGTGTATCCCGCCTGCGAGTCGCGGCCACACGGGATGGTGATCTCTCCGACCGGGGAGTCCCGCCATCCGCTACCTGCGATGAGGACCAGGGGTTCGCCCGCAACAGGCTGATGCAGGACCTTCGCGTACTCGACCCCGAGAACGCTGCGGAGGAGATCAACCGCCAGGTGCATGAGGTCGATCGGGTCGTGGCCGAGTACGGCCCGGCGTCCCAATTCGGATATCGCACCGCCACGAGAGATCTCAGCGGGGAGATCACGACTTGGTTCTGCCGGGTCACTGGAGGGGGCTGTGCTGATGATCGCGGCCATTGGACTCACGGACTTGGTGTACACCCTGAACTTCGGCCCCGCGAGGCCCAGTCTTGAGGTCTGCCCGGCCCGAAACCCGCTGTGGTAGGGATGCTCTGGGCTCCAATTGCCGTCGCCCGGTGTTCGGCGAGGCCGATTATGACCTGGGCGGCCCCACGGTTGCGCGCTGCGTCGGTCGTCTGAGGGGGTCTCGTGGGCCTGGCGACGACTCGACCGGGAGCAGACGGGTCGACTCGGTGAGGTGCGGAGAGCCGCAGCGCCCGTCACGACGGTGGATTCGACGGGATCTGTCGGCTCGCACACGTCGATGGCGATCGGTTCTGACGGGTTCCCCGTCATTGTCTACTACGGCACCGCCAACGCCGATCTCATGGTGACCGGGATCGCCTGAGCATCGGGAACCACAGCGACGATGCGGGTGATCCGGGTAGCGTCCCGGGACACGGTTGGAGGGTTTGTGACGAGGGGGATGTGATGCGGCACCGGTGGGAGAGGTTCTTGGTGGGTGTGGCCGGGGTCGTTGTCGGGGCGCTGGTGATCTCGATGCTGCCGGTTGGTGCGGCGACGGGTGACCCGTTGGTCCTGGGTGAGGCGAATGGGTCGATCAAGGGGACGGTTATGCGGACTGGCGGGGTCCGGTCGCTGAAGATCGTGAACAACCGGTCGAACGGGACGCCGTTGGAGTTGGTGGCCCAGGCCGGGCAGCCACCGCTATTGGTGAACTCGTCGACCAAGGTGGCGGGTTTCAATGCAGACCTATTGGACTCCCGGCATGCCAACGAACTGATTCGGGTCGCCTACGACGCCAGGGACGACTTCGGCGAGGGGAATAGCCCGGGGATCGCGGGGTGGGTCCCAATCACCGCTCCCAGGCCGGGCATGCTGGTCATGGGCGGCTCCGTGAGCGCACAAGGAAGCGTGGCCTATGAGTGCGGATTGTGGATCGACGACAACACTCGCGTTCCGGGGACAGCCCGACTGTCGTCGGAATCCTGCTCCACCCAAGGGGCGGTGGCCGTCGACAAGGGAACCTACTACGTGAAGTTCGTGATCAGGGACCGCAGCGCAACGACGACCTTCGGGGAGGCGGCAACCTGGGTGATGTGGGTCCCCTTCGACGGCAATGGCGCCGTTCCCACCCCATAGAAGCGGCCGAGATCGCACCCGCACCACCCTGAGAATCCTCCCCACCGTGACAGAAGTCCTCTGTGACCAGGGGGCCGCGAACACCAAACGCGGATTCCCCTCAGGTCCCGGATCAACGGCTGAGCGGCGTCACGATTTGATGTGACCGGCGCGGTTGCTCTATCAGCACGCAGCCAGGGACATTCTGGTGTCGTTGCGTGTCATCTGATGTCTCACCGTCTCTTTGTGGATCCGTTTGCAGTCGTCAACCGGAAGGTCGGTGACGGCGAGGCAAAGCCGGAGAAGCAGCGGAGTCGGTCTCCCCGTCGTCGGCACTGTCCGTGCCGGCGATCACCCGCACGTCGGCTCCCGACGGTGCCTGGAAGGCCCGCAGGCCGAACTCGGGGATCATCGCCAGGATGTGGTCGAAGATGTCTGCCTGAATATCCTCGTAGGCGGGCCAGCGGGTATCGCTGGAGAACACATAGATCTCGATCGGCAGCCCCTGCGGCCCGGGCTTCAACTGGCGCACCAGGAATGTCATGGCCTCCGTGTCCAGGTCGGGATGCTGCTTCAGGTAGCTCACGATGTAGGCGCGCAGCGTCCCGATATTCGTCAGCCGGCGGGGGTCGCTGATCACTCCCGGCTCGGCGACGTGGTCGGCGGCGTGGGAGTCGAGTTCCTCCCGCTTGCGGTGCATGTACTCGCTCAGCGGTGCGAAGCTACGGAAGCGCTCGATCTCTCGGTCAGTGAGGAAGCGGACGCTCGACATGTCGACGTGGATCGACCGCTTGATACGGCGTCCCCCCGCCTCACTCATGCCCCGCCAGTTCCTGACGGACTCG
>JABMPV010000360.1 GCA_013202595.1 bacterium | reverse complement strand
TCGGCGGGCTCACCCCCGATGAGTACGCTGCCAAATGGACCCACGACAACCAGCAAACACACCCATAACAGCTGGACCAACAACCGGGGCCCCGTCAGGGACGGTAGTCGTTGTATTCCTCTCTCCAGTCGGCCACGAGGACCTGGGCTTCTAGCAGGGTGTCGAAGGATTCGATGGCCAAGAGTTCGTTGCGCATGCGGCCCCGATACGACTCGACCCAGGGGTTCTGCCAGGGCGAGCCGGGATCGATGTAGCTGGTCGTGGTGCCGGTGAACCGGCACCAGTCCCTCAGGGCGTTGGCAGTGAGTTCGGGGCCGTTGTCGCAGCGGATGAAACGAGGGCAAGTGGCCCGCCAGCCGACGATCTTGTCGAGAACCCCCACGGTTGCATCGGCATCGATGGAGTAGGCCACCAGGTCAGCCAATGATTCCCGGGTGTGTTCGTCGACGACGTGGAGAATCTTGATGGTCCTCCCCGAAGCGGTGACATCGAACTGGTAGTCGAGTGCCCACACATGGTCGGGATGTTTCGCGGTGAGCCGGTCGGCCGGGGTGGTGGAGTGCCCGAGACGCTGCCGCTTGCGCCGCTTCTGGGGGACCCGCAGGCCTTCTTCTCGCCACAGACGCTGGATCTTCTTGCGGTTCACCCCGTAGCCCTCCCTGAGGGCCACAGCGTGTGCCCGGCGGTATCCCCAGCGGGGATGGGTCTTGGAGAAGCGCCGGAGCCACACCCGAAGACCCCAGTCTGGGTCCACTTCGAGCCGAGTGTGACGCTGAGTGGAGCGGTGCTGACCGACAATCCGGCAGGCCCGCCGCTGCGACAACCCAAGCCGGTCCTGCAACATGTGCACGGCTCGGCGTCGCCTCGACGGGCTCACCAGTTTCCCCTTGCGATCTCCTTGAGCGCATCGATCTCGAGTTCCTTGTCGGCCACGATCCTCTTCAACCGAGCGTTCTCGCGCTCGAGCTCCTTCAACCGCTTGGCATCGTTGGCCTTCAACCCGCCGTACTGGTTCCGCCACCGGTGGAAAGTCTGCTCAGACACCTCCAAGTGCCGAGCAACCGCCGCAACATCAGAGCCCTCACCCAACATCCGATCAGCCTCTCGAAGCTTCCGCACAATCTGGTCGGGTGTATGCCGCCGTCTTGCCATCGTGATCCTCCTCCTTCGCCCACCATTGTGGGCAACGGACTCTCATCACGAATGGACCAACCTCAGGGGGTCAGGTCAGGATCGTGAGGCGGCTGACGCGTTGCGGTGCGATATCCGCTGGAAGGTCGCGTGCGGCCTCGCCCTTGACGATGCCGGGGTGCACGAACACGCCACTCCGTGGTGGAGTTGCGATGAACGTACGGCTGCGGATTCCGGTAGGCGCCCGGTTGGAGGCAGCGCTTGCCGAGCCCGTAGACTCTCCAGGCCGTCGATGTGAGGGAGAACAGCATAAAGTACCGTGAGGACATTGACGGCATGCGGGCCATGGCCATCCTGATCGTCGTGTTGTTCCACCTCCAATTCAGCGCATTTCAGGGCGGATACGTCGGAGTTGATGTCTTCTTCGTCATATCCGGCTTCCTGATCACTGCGATCATCCGGAGAAGAGCCGAAGTCAACGCGTTTAGCTTCAAGAGTTTCTACCTGAGGCGGATTAGGCGACTAGTTCCCGCTCTCATCGCGACGGTCGCCGCAACGCTGACGCTTTCTGCGTTTGTGCTTGCTCCCAGCGAGATGATCGCTACCGGTCGGAGTGCAGTGGCCGCAATGTTCTCGGTATCGAACGTCCTTTTCTACAGCGAAGCGGGCTACTGGGATGCTGCCGCGGAGCTGAAACCATTGCTCCATACCTGGTCACTGGGCGTTGAGGAACAGTTCTACCTCATCTGGCCAGCCCTAATCGTTGCGATGGTCCGATTTCGCAGAAGTCTTCCGTTTGGCGTATCGATCGGGCTGATGGCTGCGGCCAGTTTCGTCCTTGCGATCCGATGGGCTGGGATCGATCTCAGTGCAGCCTTCTACCTCATCCCCTTTCGCGTCTACCAGTTCTCGCTCGGAGCCTTCGTCGGATGGGTGATTGCCAGTGGACGACTCCCTGAGCGTGTTCCGGTCTGGGTGCGTGAGGGCCTCTTCCTCACGGGTATGGGATTGATCCTGGCGAGTGTGTTCGCCTACACCGACGCAACAACGTTCCCGGGGTGGCATGCCGCTCCGCCCACTATCGGCGCGGCGCTGCTGCTAGCTGCTGGCGGACTTGCAGGTGGCCAAGGACCACTCGGGCGTGCGGTGCTTGCCAATCCGTTGAGCCGGTGGCTCGGTCGGGTGTCGTATGCCCTCTATCTCGTGCACTGGCCGATTGTCGTGTTGTATCGCTACGAATTCGGGCTTGACCTCAATCTCACCGAGCAGGCGCTCCTCGCGACCGTCATGCTCATTGCCACCGTCGCACTGCACTACGGCGTCGAGCGACGGTTCTACACAAGGTCTTCAGGGGAGGTGGGTATCGGTGGAGTCACCGCTGGAACGTTCGCTCTCAGGACTCTTGCCGCTTCGCTGATCGTCACAGCTATTGCGAGTACTGCTTGGCTGGGAAACGGTTGGTCATGGCGCTTCGAGTCACTGTCACTCACAGCTGAGGAGATCGAGGCAGGCAAGGGTGCACGGTATGATCTCTGGAGGAAAGGCTGCGCCCTCGCCCATCTCGATGACACCGATCGTTGTCATCTCGATCGCCCGATCCAGGTTCTCCTGTTGGGTAATTCCCACGAACCCGACGGCTACAACTTCATGTTGGGCGGCTACGGGCACCGTGACGACATCAACTACGTTAAGTTCGGGACCACCAACGGATGCGCCGGGATATTCGAAGATGGCGGGAATTGGGCGAGCTCCAACGAAGAATGCAACAGGAGGATCGGGATGCTCTTCAACCCAGCCTTCATCAACACGATCGACGTTGTCGTCTACTCGGCAAACCAGCCGTTCTCCGGCAACAAGGGGACGTTTGTCAGCCTCCTGACATCGATGAAGGGCGCGAACAAGAACCTACGCGTCATCACGTACGGGGGCTACATCAACACATCTGTCGAGTGTGCCCGGCTGTTGAACGAAACTGGGGCGACCGATGCCTGCGCACTCCCGGAAAATGTCGTCTACTTCGAATCAGATCCGACAGCGGGGGCGCTCTTTGCCGAGATTGCGGGACTGACCGACCACTACATAGACCGGGTTGGGCTTCTCTGTGACGGTCGTCGCCTTGACCGGTGTGAGACTCGAACTCCCGAAGGCGTGCCGATGTTCTACGACAAGCATCATTCATCGTTCGAGTTCGCTGTGTACAGCGGAGAGCGGTACGCCCAAGCACATCCCGATCTCATCGATGCGGTGATAGAGGCCACCTCCACCCGGTGAGGTTCCTCGGATCCGAGACGTTTTCAGGCTCTACGCGATGAAGTGTGGGGTGTTGTGGACTTCGGGGTCTGACCCGGGGATCCAGAGCTATACCCGAATGTTGTGGATGAGCGGGAAAGAGGGCGGCGTACCCTTCCAGACCTAAGAACGGGTTTCCGCCGGTGTCAGCCGGTGGGGAAGGAGTACGCC
>JABMPV010000359.1 GCA_013202595.1 bacterium | reverse complement strand
GTCATGGCAATCGTGCTCTTCGGGTTGCTCATGTACATGCGCCCCCTCGCCGCACTCGAGCGCAACAGCGTGGTGAACTCCTTCCTCTCGGTGGTCGTCAACTCCTACTGGACCCGGCTCCTGTACGTGAAGGAAGCCAACGACGTCGACGTCCATCTCGAAGACGCGACCGCCTACACGGTGGAGCATCTCGGCGCCCTCCTCGATCGCCAGATCCTCGGGAACAGCAAGTTCATGGATCTCGTGCGCAGATCCCAGGACGAGTCCGGTGGCGATCCGGGCGCGTACTCGAGTCCCCTGTAGCCATCTGAGCTGCCGCTCAGTAAACCCGGGTCGGGTTGAGGTGCCCACCTGTACGTTGAGGCAATGAGACGTGCAACGGTGGGTGCAGCACTCGGAATACTCGTAGTCCCCGCACTCTGGCTTCCGGCCGCGGGAGCGGATCCCGGTCGGATCGATCCCCCGACATGCGGCGGTCTGGCGGCAACGATCATCGGAACGCCCCTCGATGACGTGCTCATCGGCACGCCGGGGTCCGACGTCATCGTGTCCCTCTCCGGCGCCGATGTGATCAGAGGCCGCGGCGGCGACGATCTCATCTGCGGCGGACCGGGCGATGACATCCTCTTTGGCGGACCGGGCAGTGACCTGCTCCACGGCGGCCTCGGATTCGATCTGGCCCACTACGGGGACGCGCCGATGGGGGTCCACATAGATCTCGGCACCCGACTGGCCCGGGACGGAGGCCGCGACCGGCTCCGGACCATCGAAGGCGCCATCGGTTCCCGACACGCCGACCTGATCCTCGGGTCGGCAGGACCGGACCACCTCTCAGGCGGCCGCGGCGACGACCGGATCGAGGGGCACTCCGGCGAAGATCAGATCTCGGCAGGACCGGGGGACGACGTGGTGATCGGAGGCCCAGGCGCGGACACCATCAACGGCGGTCGCGGATCAGATGCGTGCGATGCCGACGGCCCCGGCTGCGAGACATCCACGCTCCCCCCTGTCTTGTTCGTGGGGCCGGGCGGGACAGATACCGCTGACGGTCGTACCACCGCAACGGCACTCGCCACGGTGCGGCGAGCGGTCAATCGGGCCACTCCGGGCACGACCGTATGGATCATGCGCGGTCGCTATCACGAGGCCGTCTGGGTCTCGTCCATCCGGGGTACGGCGGCTGCCCCCATCACCGTCAGCGGTGTCGGCACTCCACGACTCCTCGGTGGCGGCACACTCAAGCTGGGATTCTTCTGCGACGTGTGCCGCAATGTGACCTTCCAGGGTGTCGAAGTGTCCGGGTTCACCGACATCGGTGCCGGAGGCACGCTGAGCAAGGGGATGGTCCTGCGGAATCTGCTCATCCATCACAACGGGGCGGCCGTCCAGTTGATCTCATGGGAACTCGAGGGCTACGGGATCCATGTCGACTCGTCGTCTCACATCACCATCGAAGGCAATCGCGTCCATCACAACGGCCCGAACCCTCCGGTGCTGCCGGATCGGATCATGGGCACGGGCATCAACACCTACGAACTGACAGACGCCGTCATCACCCGCAACCGGTCCTACCGCAATCACGGCGGTGGCATCCTCGTCGAGGACTCCGTGCGGGTCGTGGTGTCATACAACACCGTGTTCGAGAACGATCTCGATGCAAGCGCCGACGAGTGGTGGGACGGAGGGCTCTGGCTCGACGGTGGAGCCGATGTCGAGGTCACGGACAACATCTTCAGAGACAACATCGGACCCGGCATCCAGATCTCCGACGAAGAGCGCCAGCACCCCACCGGGTACGTACTCAAGGACAATGTCTCGACGGGCAACCACTGGGGAGTGTTCCTGTGGAACTTCGGGACCACCGGATGGCCCGACGCGTCGGTGCTGAGTCACTCCGGCAACGATTTCTCCGACAATACGTGCGGGGCCACCTGGATTGCACCCCGCTGGGACTTCAGAACCTGCCCATGAGCACCCGCCAATGGCGTGGATCGGGCAGGATGGGCGCATGAACAACCTCCTCATCGACCTCGCAGCAGCCTCCGTCGGCAGCACGGTGCTCGAAGCGAGCGACGAGTTCTTCGGGCCAAAGGGCCGTCTGGTGCTCGATGAGGCTCCGGTCGCCGACCCACAGCGATCTGCAAAGCACGGCGTGTGGATGGACGGGTGGGAGACCAGGAGGCGGCGGTCGCCGGGCCACGACTGGGCCATCGTCCGCCTCGGCCTGCGCGGAGTGATCCGCACGGTCCAGGTGGACACGACGCACTTCACCGGGAGCCACCCCGACACCTGTGCCGTCGAGGCGATCGACATGCCGGGAAGCCCCAACATCGTGGATCTCGTGAGAGCCCGGGATCGGTGGATCGAATTGCTTCCCCGTCTGCCGGCCGAACCCGACTCGCTGAATGAGTACAACGTCGCGGGCAGCGGCCCGGTGTCCCACGTCAGGCTGGTGGTCTACCCCGACGGTGGAGTCGCCCGTCTGCGTTGCTTCGGCGATCCCGTGCCCCCGGATGGCCTGCTCGATGGCACGACCCCGGTCGATCTCGCAGCGATCTCCTCAGGAGCCCGCGTCATTGATTGCTCCGACGCCCACTTCGCCTCACCCAACCAGATGCTGGCGAACGGCCGGCCGAATGGCCCCCGAGATGGTTGGCTCTCCAGGCGCCGCCGGTCCACAGGCAGCGACTGGGCACTCATCCGGCTTGCCGGGATCGGCCGCATCGAGCGAATCGCCATCGACACGTCACAGTTCACGGGCACGGCGCCCGGAGCGCTGTCGGTCGAGGCCGCACTCGCCGGACCCGAAAGCCACCCGGCAGCGTTCCCGTGGGTGCCGCTGCTGGAACGCACCGAAGTCGAAGAGGACCAGCGTCAGGAATTCACCGAACTTCACGACGTGGGTGATGTCAGCCATCTCCGGCTGTCGATCCATCCCGACGGAGGCATCGGCCGTTTCAGGGCGTACGGAGTCTCCGGGCGGGCATGGATCGATCCCGTCTGATCAGGCGGGGGGATGCCCCAGTGCGGTCAGGATCACCACCACCGTGCCTGCCGTCATCTGAGTGACACCGACGATATTCGCTCGCACCGATCGCACCCTCAGGGCAATGCCGGCCCAGACGCAGAGCACCGCAATGGCGGCAAACGCCGGCCACGAGGCCACGCCGGCGACCGCCGCACCACCGGCGATGGCCAGGCCCCCGGCGTGGACACCGGCCACGACGTTCCCGGCCGGATCCTTGCCCTTGGCCCTCCTGATCTGGGCCCGCACCAGAGCGACCGACATGACGACCCGCAGTCCGAGGATGAGCCACAAGCCGAGAGCCACGGCAACGGCCTGCCCATCGGCCACGGCCGCCGAAGCGGCGATCGAGGCGATCGCGATGGGCCCGGCCATCTCCCGGACCGCAGAGCGCATCCGTCCGCGGGCCTCGAGCGAGAGTTGCAGGGCCACAAAGGGCAATGCAGCCGCCATCACCCAGATGAAGGTCCGATCCGCCGTGGCCACAGCCAGGATCAGACCACCGAGCGCCACGGATCCGTAGGCCGCTGCCACCCCGGCCGCCCGATTGGTCCTCGGCAAGCGGCGCCGTCGATAGACGTCACCCAGCACCATGCGGGTCGGTCGATCGGCCAGGAAGACGAACAGGGCGAACACTGCCAAACCCACCGATGTCACACCGGGTGCCACGAGGATCCCGAGCAGTCCGGGTTCGAGCGAGAACCCCCAACCGCCGTGCTCTGTCGGCATCAGCAGCGATCGCAATGTAGGGCGGGGGGCGCTCACGAGTCAGGAGGCTATCCGGGCCGCGACGTAATGGAATCCACACCCACCTCGCGGTGCCGTACCGGGCGACACCCCCTACGCCTTGCGATACCGCTGGAGGCTCTCCCAGCCATCGCTCGCCGTCAGCCACAGGAGGCCCGTCACCACCAGTGCCGAGGTCAGACACCAGGCGCAGGTGGCGCCGATCACGAACGGCTCGAGGAAAGTCAGGTAGATGGAGAACGCGGTGCCGCCCACCGTGAGGGCAGCAACTCGACCCGTGCGATATCGGCGGTCTTGCCCGAGGTGAACCGGGCGATGACCCATGTCACTGCCATGAGGGCGTACCCGATGATTCCGATGACCCCGATCGGGATGCCGAACAGCTTGGCATACTCGCTCTGCTGCACCGCGTTGCAGTCACCCACCGGACCGCACACGGCGTCCGATCCGCTGCCCTCGATGTAGGCGAGGTACGCAGCCACCGCCAGGCCGACGCCAATGAGAACGGGGACCAGCCAATAGAGGGTCGCCGGCGGCTTCCAACCGCGCCGGGCCAGGATCGCCACCGCCACAAGACTTGCGATCATCCCCAGCAGCACGATCACGGCGATCGTGTTGGCCACGGGATCGTTTCCGAACTTGTCCGCGAACGATTCGGATGCGACCGGGAGAACGCCACCGTCGTCACCCGGATCGACGGTCCCTCCGTCGTCGGCCGGACCCGATTCGAGGCCCGGGATGGCAGCAATGGCCTCGTCCATTCCGTCGAGTTCGGGCCAGTCGATCCCGCTCCCTGCCAGTCCCATCTCGATGATCCCCGGGAAGGAATCGGGGATCTCACCCGAGCCCACGAGGACGGTTCCTGCTACCACCAGGCGAGGGACGCCCATCCGCTCTTCGGCCACGTTGAACCGTCTGGTCGCAGTGTCGTACAGCCTGGAGCCGTCCTCGACGGTCACGTCGACCAGCATCACCTGGAGGGTGCCGTTGGTCATCAGATAGAACGAGAGGTCGGCCGGGTCGACCGTCTCGTCGTACACGAGACGCCCCGGGCCGCCGAATCGCTCCAGCATCGGCGGGAGGTCGAAGTTGATGACTTCCTCGCAATGGGGGCACGTCGGGGAGAAGAACAAGACGGCGTTCACCGCGGTATCGGCCGCCGGTTCGCCCTCCTGGCCGAATGCGGCACCGGGCACCGCCACGATCAGCGCCGCCATCGCAACGGCGATCATCACCCTAAATCTGCTCACATGGACCTCCGGGAACGTCACCACAAGCGTGGCGCGACGAGTGGGTTCCACATAGGGCCGGTGGACCCACTCTTGGGGTCATCCGCCAGGACTCAGGACACCGGTTCGATCTCACAGATGTCGGGGAGCGTGCGATGGCGCTCGGCGTAGTCGAGCCCGTAGCCCACCACCCACACGTCGGGGATGTCGAATCCCAGGTAATCGACCGGGACATCCACCTCGGCCCTGTCGGGCTTTCGCAGCAGCGTGATCGTCTTGATCGAGGCGGGTTGGCGCGCCGCCAAGAGACGCAGCAGGTAGGAGATGGTGTGGCCGGTGTCCACGATGTCCTCGACCACGATGACGTGCTTGCCTTCGATCGCGTGGCGAACGTCCATGATCAGCCGCACCGCCCCGCTGTGGATGCTCTCCTCGTCGCCGTACGACGAGACCGCGATGAACTCGATCCGATGCGGGATGGTCAGTGCCCTGGCGAGGTCCGACAGGAACATGAATGACCCCTTGAGCACCCCTATGAGCACCAGTTCGGCAATCCCGTCGTAGTCGGCATCGATCCGGGTAGCCAGTTCATTCACACGCTCGGCGATGCGTTCCCGCGAGATCAGGACCTCAGGTGTCTCCATGCGCCTGAGGGTAATCGCGGGGAAAGGTCATCAGTCATCAGTCGTCGGTTGTCGGTCATCGGCCCTCCGCCATCGACTGACGGCTGATGACCGACTACCCCAGAGGAAGCCCCCACCGCGGCGACTGCCGGGGGGACGAACATGACCCAGAAGACGGGCGACACGGCCATGCCGAGAAAGCCACCGGCCGACAGCAGGAACAGCACCAGGAGAGCCCGGCGCCCACCGATGCGATCGGCGAACCCGCCCACACCGGGAGAGGCGAGCGCCGCCACCAGCTGGGTGGCGCCGATGAGGGCACCCATCTGGCTACGACTGATGTGGAGATCGTCGATCAGGTAGGTCGCCACGATCCCGAGGCTCGAAGCGACGGCCGTGGCGACCGCCATCGGCGCGAGCATCAGGCCGGCGAATCCGGCGCGGCGAGCGACGGGAACATCGGCGAGCACCGGCCGAGTGTACGGACCCACTGCTTGACACAAATCGGTCCCGCTGCAAGGCTCGTTTCTGCACAGCCGCACCCGATCTGCGGAGGCACTCGATGATGAGGGAATTCCACCGACCGTCCCGGTGACCGGATCGCCGGGACGCGATTCACGCCACGGCGCCCCCTCCGCGCCCGTGACCCTCTGACCCCCCATCCCTGGCGCATGTCCGCGCCGACTCGAGGTGCCTGATGATTCCTGTCCGTGCCTACTGGAGACTGCTGAGGAGCTACCTGCGGCCGCTGCGCTCCCGCGTGACGATCCTGTGGCTCCTGCTGCTCGCCTCGATCACCTTCCAGGCGATCAACCCCCAACTCATTCGGTCATTCATCGACCGCGCCCAGGACGTCTCCGATACGGGAAGCCTGCTGCCCCTGGCAGTCGCATTCATGGTGCTGGCCGTGGCTCACCAGGCATTCAGCGTCGCCGCCACTTTCCTGGCAGAGCACGTCGGATGGACGGCGACCAACGAGATGCGCGCGGACCTGGCCGACCACGTTCTGCGCCTCGACATGGGATTCCACAAGCGGGTGACCCCGGGTGAGTTGATCGAACGGATCGACGGGGACGTGAACACACTCTCCAACTTCTTCTCGCGATTCGTCATCCAGGTCGCAGGCAATCTCGTGCTGATGATCGTGATCCTCGTCCTGCTGTGGATCGAGGCAGCCGCAGTGGGACTCGGGGTCATGCTGTTCGCAATCGTGGCCCTGTTCCTCATGATGCGGTTCCACGCGATCGCCATGCCGTGGTGGAAGGCCGTCCGGGCGCGCAGCGCCGAGTTCTTCGGCTTCCTGGGCGAGCAACTCGCCGGCACGGAGGATGTGCGTGCCAACGGCGCCGTCCCCTACATGATGCACCGCTTCACCGGAATCCTCCGAGGGTGGCTCCCCGAGGCGGTCCGCGCCCGGATGGGGTTCGCCGTCCTGTGGGCAACCAGCATCATCACGTACATCTTCGGGCTGGCGCTCGTGTTCTGGCTGGGCTCGCGCCTGTTCGATGCCGGGACATTGACGCTCGGGTCCACCTACCTCATCTTCCACTACATGGAGATGATCCGCGAGCCCATGGAGAAGATCCGCCAGCAGATGGAGGACCTCCAGAAGGCCGGTGCGGGCATCGCCAGGGTGGAGCAGCTGTTCTCGGAGGAACCGGAACTCGACGAGACGGGTACCGCAATGCTCCCCCACGGATCGCTTTCTGTGGACCTCGACCACGTGTCGTTCGCCTACGAGGACGAGCAGTCGACCGGCGAGGTCGTGCTCGACGACATCGACGTCTCCATCGGTGGAGGGCGTGTCATCGGCGTGCTCGGCAGGACGGGAAGCGGGAAGAGCACACTCGCCCGGCTGCTCACGCGCCTGTACGACGTGACCGACGGTGAAATCCGCCTCGGCGGCGAGCCCATCCCGGCAATCGACACGGCCTCGCTGAGATCCCGGGTCGGCATGGTGACCCAGGAGGTCCAGCTGTTCGCTGCGCCCGTGAGGGACAACCTGACCTTCTTCGACAACACCATCGCCGATGAGCGCATCTGGGAGGTGCTGTTCGAATTGGGGCTGGCCGACTGGGTCGCATCGCTTCCCGACGGTCTCGACACGCAACTCGACTCAGGGGGAGGCGGCCTCTCGGCGGGCCAGGCGCAGCTACTGGCTTTCGCCCGCATCTTCCTCAGGGACCCGGGACTGGTGATCCTCGACGAGGCATCGAGCCGGCTCGACCCGGCCACGGAGATGCTCATCGAACGCGCCGTTGCCAAGCTGCTGCTCGATCGGACGGGGCTGATCATCGCCCATCGTCTCGCAACCGTGGAGCGGGCCGACGACATCCTGATTCTCGAGGACGGTCGGGTGGTCGAGCACGGCGAGAGAGCGGCGCTCGCAGCCGACGAGACATCGAAGTTCTCGACGCTCTTGCAGACCGGCATGGAGGAGGTGCTCGCATGACGACACCACAGGTCAAACCGGCCAAGCTCGGGTGGCGACTCATCCGCAATCAGCCGCTGCGCTACGCGGTGAATGCCTCCCTGTGGACGCTCATCTGGGTGATGCCGATCGTGATCGGCTTCATCATCCAGGCGTTCTTCGACGGCATCGCCGGAACCGGGAACGTCACCGTAGGGGTCGACAGCCTGATCGCACTCATGATCGCCTACGGGTTCGCCCGCCTCGGTGTCATGGCGCTCGGCATGTGGAACGAAATCCACTTCATGTTCCGTAACGGCGCCCTACTGCGCCGCACCATGCTGGCCCGC
>JABMPV010000358.1 GCA_013202595.1 bacterium | reverse complement strand
GGACGGCGACGAGTGGGTCATCACCGGTGAGAAGGCATTCATAACCAACTCCGGTACCGACATCACGTCCCTGGTGACGGTGACGGCCAGGACGGGCGACGGCGAGGTGTCTGCCTTCATCGTTCCGATCGGGACTCCTGGACTCGAGGTAGGGCCCTCCTATCACAAGCTGGGCTGGCACGCCTCGGACACGCACCCGATCTTCCTCGACCAATGCCGGGTGCCGGCTGAGAACCTCCTGGGGGAGCAGGGACAGGGGTTCAGGGAGTGCCTGTCGATCCTCGATGAAGGCAGGGTGGCGATCTCAGCGCTCGCCGTGGGCATGGCGCAGGGTTGTCTGGAGCACTCTGTGACCTACGCCAGGGAGCGCCATGCCTTCGGCCGCCCGATCGGGGCCAATCAGGGTCTCGCCTTCCAGATCTCCGACATGGCGGTCGCCGTTGAGGCCGCCCGTTTGCTCACCTATCAGGCTGCTCTGATGGTGGATGCAGGCAAGCCGGTCAAGCGCCAGGCGGCCATGGCGAAGTTGTTCTCCACGGGCGCAGCAGTGGATGCGTCCCGGATCGCCGTCCAGGTGTTCGGGGGAGCGGGCTACCTCGATGAGGCCCCGGTCGCCAGGGCATACCGCGACGCGAAGATCCTCGAGATCGGTGAGGGGACCAGCGAGATCCAGCGCCTCGTGATCGCCAGGGGATTGGGCCTGCCGCTGTAGGGCCCGGTCGGGTCAGCGGACTGCGACGATCCTGGAGATAGTGCCCTCCGACGTGACGACCAGCAACTCGCCCGCAGAGTCCAGCCCGAAACTGGCGACCTGGCCGGCGCTTTGGAGATCTCCACCCCACGCCAACATGTCGCCGGCCGCTCCGTCGGCATAAGCAAACGAACTGATCCATCCGTTGCACCAGTCGGCGAAGAAGTACTGCCCGTCGAGTTCGGGGATCGCCTCGCCCCGGTACACGAATCCGCCGGTGACCGCACAGCCCTCATCATGGGTGTACTCGAAGACGGGTGACACCCATCCTTCTTGCTGGCACGAATCCGACGGCAGGAAGCAGGAGGTCCCCTCGAAATCGGGCCACCCGAAATCGGGAGCATCCTCCGCCGATATGTCGTAGACGTTGATCTCCTCGACCGACTTCTGGCCGACGTCCCCGATGAACATCAGGCCGCTGTCGGCGTCGATGCTGAAGCGCCACGGGTTGCGGAGGCCGTGTGCCCAGACCTCCGGTGCTGCGCCGTCGGGGAACGGGTTGTCTGCAGGGATCGCATATGGATCACCGGTATCCACGTCGATGCGGGCGATCGTGCCGAAGAGGCTGTCGGTGTCCTGAGCCGACCGGTCGCCCAGGTCGGCGTCACCGAATGACATGTAGAGGTAGCCGTCGGGCCCAAAGGTCAGCATGCCACCGCGGTTGCGAATCCCTTCCTGGGGCAATTCGATGATGGCCTTCTCGGTGGCGGCATCGACGGTGAACGACAGGGGGTCGGCTGTGAACTCCGACACCCGTGTGTCGAGCAGCGCGTCCGTGTAGTGCACGAACAGGCGTCCATTGGTTGCGAAGTCCGGATGGAACGCCAACCCGAGCAGACCGTTCTCGATGCCGCCGGAGCCCACCCTGTCGAGCAGATTGAGGTACGGGTCGGGGAGGAGACCGGCCCCGGCTTCGATGACCCTGATCCGACCCTGGCGTTCCAGCACCGCGATGGCAGTGGTCCCGGGTATCCCGGTGGCGTAGGTGGGTTGGGGTATGTCGGTGGCAACCTGCTCGAGAGCGAGACCGGCCAGGTCGCCGAGGGAGGTTCCGATCGTCGTCGTCGTCTCGGGCTCCGTGGTCGAACTGGTGGTGCTTCCGACGATGGTCAGTGATGTCGTGGTGGCAGGTTCGGTGGTGGTGGTCGTCGCTGTGTCGATCACCTGGGTCGTCGTGGTCTGATCGGCCGCCGAAACGCTGGTGGGAAGGCCGACGAACCTGAGAAACGTGACGATCGCTGTGACGGCGAGGAGGATCACAACCAGGTAGGGCAGGTTGGATCGAGAGAAGATCCCGGCGCTTCTGTTTCCGTGGCCATCCGTCATCGGTCCTCATACTTGCAGGCTGAGAGCGCGCTGTGGAGGTTCAGAAAGAGTCAGGGCAGTTCGTTAGTCTGACCGTATGGCAGCACGCCCCGGTTCGGCAGCTTCTGAGCCCATCGACCTGTACCACGAAGTCCTTGAACTGTGCGAGCCATATGTGACAGGTGTGTTCGATCTCTCGGTGCGCGGCGGGTCGGATAGGACCGTTGTCGTCACGGCGCGGTCGGCTGCTCACGTCCGCAGGCTCGCCACCCGCTTGGGTGACGCAGTGGGCGCCGACCCCGAGGGTGAGGCGCCCGACGGCACCGATCCATGGATCGTCGTGGACGGCGGTTTCGTCGTGGTGCATCTGCTCACCGAGGCATCCCTGGCACGATTCGGGCTGGTCGAACTGTTCTCCGGCACGTCGCACTCGGTCGACGTCTTCGCCGTCGTGGCCGAGCAGCGTCTCCGTGAACTCAGGGAGCGCCGGGTCGGCTGAGGCCGCATCCCGTACACTCATCCCAGAATCTCAGAACTAGGGGAGAGATGGCTACCGACCGTGAGCTGATCGAGCAATTCATGCTCAGGCTGCGGACAGCGGTCGATCGTGGCACCGGCACCAGCATGGATGCCGAAGAGGTCAAGACGGTTGGCACGATGCTGTACGCCCTGTCCGCGGCGATGACGGGCGGCGCCTTTGCCCGCACCGCGTGTGGAGTGTGCGGTGGTGCGGAGCATCCGACCCTGCACGTCGATCCGTGGGGCCGCCACGACTACGAACCGGCCCTCCTCGTCCCGCTACCTCAGGCAGGGGCGTAGCCCTCAGCTCTCGTAGCCGTCTTCGTAGGCCTGCCGTCGGGTGAGCAGGTCGTCCCAGGTTGTTGCCGGCACGATCGATTCGATGGCCTCGTGAATTCTCTCCGCCGCTGCCTGGTCGCTCCCCGATTTCGAGAATCGGGGTATGTCGGCATCGCCTGCCGATGATGTGATGGTGGTGCGAGCGGACGATCCTCCAACCGGTGGTTCCGGATCCTCCGCCCACGACGACCTGAATGCCCCCTCATCTACCAGTACCCCCCACAGCGTGAACAGGTCGGTGTCCGATGGAGTGAACTCCTCGTACCAACGCGGCACGTCGTCGCCCGGATAGTCGGGGATCATCGTGATCGAGGACGCTCCGGATAGGTCGATTTCGATCACGTACTCGTAGTGGTACGGCGGCGGGACGCTTCCCTCGATCCAGTCGTATTCGACCAGCAGATCGGGCGGGACCTCGTCGGCGGCCGGGTCGTCGCCACCACACGCAGTGCATGCCGCGACGATCAGAGCGAGGGCGAGTGTGCTGGCGATACGGCGCATGGCACCTCCATGTCCGGGCGTGCACTGTGCTCCAGTGCTTGCCTGATTGTCGCACGGCCGGGGACGGGGTTCTCGTTTGCGCCCTCGGCAGGATTCGAACCTGCGACACCCGGTTTAGGAAACCGGTGCTCTATCCCCTGAGCTACGAGGGCGGGGTGCAGGAGAATGGTAGAGCGGCGTGGGCGAGATCGGAATACCGGAAACGCCAGTGTGCGGTACGCTCGGCCGAACACCGGAGGTCGCCATCACCGCATCAGAGGCCGTACAACACCTCCCGCCCGCCCGCTTCACGATATTCACCACACCGGTGATCAGTCCCATCATCAGGCTGATCGCCATCGTCTTCCTGAAGTTGGTCGGATGGAAGACGGTGGCCGAGCATCCCCGCGACAAGGGGTTCGTGTTCACCGCCGCTCCCCACACCTCCAACTGGGATTCGTTCTACATGCTCGCCGTCGCCGCTCAAGAGCGCATCGCTGTCCATTGGCTCGCCAAGGGCGGACTGTTCCGCTTCCCATTCGGCGGACTGATGCGCTGGTTGGGCGGCATCCCGGTGGATCGCTCCCTCTCCAGGAGGTCCTCGCTGGTCGATGCCGCGGTGGCGGCGTTCGAGGCCAAGCCCAATCTGCTGCTCGGAATCTCCCCGGAGGGCACCAGGAGCAAGGTGACCCACTGGAAGAGCGGCTTCTACCGGATTGCAGAGGCGGCCGGCGTCCCGGTGGTGCCCGGCTTCCTCGACTTCGGCACCAAGACGGGCGGAGCGGGTGCACCCATCGAGATGACCGGTGATCCCGAGGTGGATCTCGGCCGACTGCGCTCCTACTACGAGAACATGAAGGGCCGGCGGCCCGAATTGTTCGACCCCGCCTCCATTCGACTGCGCTGACCCCCGGCCGAGCACACGCCTCGCCGCTGAATTCGATAGGGTCGGACCGTCGACTAGTCGAGATCTCGGGGAGGGGTACTACCTGTGCGCAGGGGTGCAGTGCTGCTCATGGCTCTGGCGTTGTCGGCTGCGGCATGCAGCGGCGGCGGCGCCGACGACACCGTCCCTGAGTCGACGACGTTCGTCTCCATCTCGATCATCACCACCACGACCGAGCCGACCTTCCCCAACGACGTCCCCTTCCTCGTGCTCGAAGACCGGGGCCCGTATGTGTACGCCATCCAGCACTACCTCAACTGCGGCGGCCACGCCGATCTGACGATCGACGGCGTCTTCGGTCCGGCGAGCATCGAGGCAGTGAAGGGCGCCCAGGCAACGGCACGCCGCGAACGCACCGGCGAACCCGATGAGGACACTTTCGCTGCCCTCGCCAGGGGATGTGACGAGGTGCGCGCCGTCGAGTTTGATGACGGCGAGTCGATCGCCGTGGTGGGCGGGAGCGTTGCACCCGAGGATCCCGAGAAGTTCACGGTCGCCCTGGTGGCCGGCTGGGAGGTGACCTTCCGACTCGAGGCTCTTGGTGCCGAGGTAGTGGTGGTGGGCGCCGATGGCAGCCACCTCCAGGAGGCCGACGGCTCTCAGGAGGTCACCGTCCGCGTGCCGAAAACCCAGGAGTACGAGGTCACGGTGCTGTCGGGGGAGTCCGTGTCGTATTTCCTCGAGGTCGACGTGCCGGTGCGCACCATCTCGGACGAATCACCGATCGAGGTCGAGACCGTCGATGCGATGCTCGACATCATGTTCGAGGCTGTGGCCGTCGGCGATCTGTTCACGGCGATGTCCGTGGTCGGATCCGACGTCACATATCGGCCACTCGGTGAGTTCGCTGTGGAAGGCGCCGCGGGTCGCGGAGCGCTGCTCGCATCATTGTCCCGTCTCGCCGCCGAGGGTTTCTCCTGGGAGTCGCTCGGCGTGGATGACACCTATGGCGAAGACGGCGATGTCGTCACCTTCGCTGTGTCGGACGGCACGGGTGACCCCGACATCGTCGCGTTTGCCGGGCGTCTCGAGAATGGAGTCTTCTCCGAGTGGTGGGATCAGCCGCCCGATGTGGAGACCACCCTTGCCGCGGTCTACGAGCGGTCCGTTGCAGACGACACCGATGGCCTGCTGACGCTGTTCGAGCACGAGGTCACCTTCCACTCCAACGACGGCACCCTGGTCACGGGCACGGAGGGGACGGCCACCGTGATCGCGGCTCTTGGTGTGAAGCCCAGGGTGTTCCTCGAGATGATCTCCTACGAGACTGCCGTTGCCCGCTTCAGGGTGTCGACCATCGCTGCGGATCCGGACACGCTGACCAACCAGGCCAGATTCGACTTCCGGATCGCTGAGTGGTGGGAGAACCCCTGAGAGAGCGCGCTCTCTCACCCGGCTCAGCGGGCCATCAGCACCGCAAGGCCATCGTGGAAGCGATTCGGCCCACCCCAATGCTCGGTTCCCTCTGGGACAGGCCGATCGGCGATCTCGTCCCGGCTGGAGCCCGTCACGATCAGATCCGACAGGATACGATCCACTGCCCTCATGTACTCGGAGAAAGCGCTGATGTGCTCGGGAGTCGCCACCTCACCATGACCGGGCACGACGATCGGTGCGGTGAGATCGAGGATCCTGTCGAGGGTGTCTGCCCATGCAGACGGATGGCCATCGTTGGTGCGGGGGTGCATGTCCGCCCACAGGAGATCACCCATGAGCAGCACCCCGTCCTCAGGGAGGTGGGCGAACGTGTCGCTGTCGGTATGGCCGGCGCCGTAGGTGTACAGATCCATCGCCCTGTCGCTGCCTTCGACGGTCAGCGTCGTGTCGAAGAGGAGATTCGGCATCGTCAGGCGAAACCTGCCGCGTGAGCGATCGAGAGCCTCGGCGGTCCCGAGGACGCCGGCCGCACGGGCTTCGTCGGCGGGTGTGGACGCCTGCGCTGCCAGACGCCTGGCGAAGGTGAGGAAGCCTTCCACCTCCTCTTCGTATGCGTCGCGGTCGGTTGGCGCATTGGCCAGGATCAACTCGACCGTTCTGGCAGTGGCGACGATGGGCACGTCACCGAACACCTGGTTGCCTCCGACGTGATCGCTGTGCCAGTGGCTATTCACCACGAGGAAGGCGCTGCGGCCGGTCAGTTCGCGAACTACCTGCTCCAGATCGTCGGCGGCGTCGAGTGTCCAGAATGTGTCGAAGACGACGGTCTTGTCACCGAGATCGACGATCGAGGCATTGGACACGGCGGCGCCCGATCCGGTTGCGATGGCGGCGTGAACGCCCGGGGCGATCTCATGCAGTTGGAAGTGTGGGGTCTCCATGACGGCGAGGTTACAGAATGGTTGATGCCGAGTCCCGATACGATCGAAGTGGTCCAATGAGGAGCGGCAGCATGGCGCGTATCGTCGTGACGGGTGGGTCGGGCAAGGCCGGGCGAGCAGTGGTCGCCGAATTGGCGCGCAGCGGGTACGAAGTGGTCAATGTCGACCTCGTGCCGCCGGCCATTTCGTCGACTCCCCACCTCAGCACGGATCTGACCGATCTGGGACAGACCTATGAGGCGCTCGCCGGGGCACGGGCCGTCGTCCACCTCGCCGCCATCCCCGCCCCGGGGCTGAAGCCGCCGGAGGAGACGTTTCGCATCAACGTCTCGAGCACCTACAACGTGTTCACCGCGGCCGTGTCACTCGGTATCTCGAAGGTGGTCTGGGCGTCGAGTGAGACGGTCATCGGCCTTCCGTTCGACCGAACGCCGCCCGCGTACGCCCCGATCGATGAGCACCATCCGCTCTATCCCGAATCCTCCTACGCATTGTCGAAGGTGATGGCAGAGCAGATGGCTCGCCAGTTCCACCGATGGACCGGCGTCCCGTTCGCCGGGTTGAGGCTCTCCAATGTCATGGAACCTCACGATTACTCATCCTTCCCGACCTACTGGGACGATCCCATGACGAGGAAGTGGAATCTGTGGGGGTATGTGGATGCGCACGATGTCGGACGGGCGGCCCGACTCGCGCTCGAAGTGGATGTGCCCGGCGCCGAGGTCTACATGGTCGCCGCTGCGGACACGTGCATGAATCGCCCCAATCACGATCTCATGGCTGCGGTGTTCCCCGCCGTCGAGTTGCGTGGTCCGGTGGCGCCCTTCGAGACGCTCCTGTCGATCCGCAAAGCTGCCGGCGTGCTCGGGTACCGCCCTGCGGTCTCCTGGCGGGAGTACGTGGAGGCCTGATTCGTGGTTCCACCAGGGGTGATAGCCCTCATGAGGGCCATCTCGTCTTGCCGTTTCCGCTGGCTTGTGGGATCGTGAAGGCACGCAAATGACTTCACTGAAGCAGGTCGCCGGTAGGCGCACGAAGAAGACCTACAGCGGAGGCAGGGTCTGTTCTGACCCTGAATGCTCAACGGTCCTCTCTCAATACAACAGAAACACCCATTGTTGGGCGCATCATCAGCCGATTCCGCGCCCGGCCCGGATCCCGCAGCCGCCCAAGGCGTAACCGGCGTTTCCGCCGCTTCGCACTCGATTCGGGACTGTCTTCGCGCGCCGGAGAGCTGTTCTGGCCGCCATTGCTCATGTGAGTGGTCGCCGTCTCGCGTGGCCCAAGAGTCCAACTCCCGTCGATTCCCCGCGCGATTCGGCGAGCGCCACTAATCTCGCCGGCACTAGAGAAAGGAGGTGGTCCGAAATTGTTAGATAGATTTCGTAGGACTCTGGAGGTGGTCGGGCGCTGAGGCGGCCAAACCACTCTGGGGTGGCCGCCTCGCCGGGTGATCCCGGCCGGTAGCGACTCCAACCCGGACCACCGGAACCTGGGGATCCATGGGCTGGTCCTCCCATGGCAGCGGGAACTCCCGCTCGAAGTATCCCCGGGTTCTCTCGCGCCCGGACCCGGTTTTGGTCTCCGCGTGTCTCGTTCTCCTTGCTACCCCTGCAGAGGGGTGTTCCGTCTTCCTGGTGTTGCCCCGCGGAGCGGGGGAAACGCGGTCCGGCCTACCGGCCGGTCCGCAAAGGGAGCCAACCCGGGCCGTGTTCCCAGCAGTCGAGCGACGCTGCTCTGCTCTCACGATCCGATGCCGGGCAGTGTCATTGACCGGGCGGGTCGGTCGGTTTCGGCTGGCCCTCCCCTGGTCGCCTGCGGCGACCTTTCCCCTCCCGACGAGTCGGGAGGGGTGCTCTTTCATCTGGTGTTGCCCCTGCGGAGCGGTGTTCCGTCTTCCTGGTGTTGCCCCTGCGGAGTGGGGGAAACGCGGTCCGGCCTCATGGCCGGTCCGCAAAGGGGGCCAACCCGGCTCGTGTTCGAATGAAGCCGGGCGACCCTGTCCAGCCGCGACGCTGATGACTGATGACTGATG
>JABMPV010000357.1 GCA_013202595.1 bacterium | reverse complement strand
ATCTCGTTCCAGCCAACACCCGATGCCGCGACCAGCCAGGCTCCCAGCAGCCCGACCACGATGCCGGTGATCAGCAGCCCGCCCGCTGCCAGCGACCAGAGCGGGTGCCTTCTCGGCGGCGGGACCGGGAAGGCTATCGGGACCGGCCGACGTTCTGTCCCAGGCGCGAGTTGCGGGGGGCGGGGGCGAGCCGGCTGCTCCGGTTCCCGCTCCAACACGACGGTCAGCCAGCGGTCACTCATTGGTTTCGTCGTGATTGAGTCGGGTCGTCGCCGAGCCGGGAGCCGACGGTTCCACAACTGCTGGATTCGTCCGCTCGATGGTGTGGGCCGCTGTGCGCGCATCGGAGCGGGGAGCCCGCGTGGGGGCACACGGGCGACCCGCACTACCGAATGGGCGCGTGATGACGTGCACTGCGACCCCTCCCTCCAAGTGGCCAAAGCTACCACCAACGGTGGCACTACACAGAGTAGTACACGAGACCACTCCGTGGCTTCGTCGGGTGCTTGGGCCGGCGACTCCAGCGAGGTCCACGACTGGACACGAAGTCGGGCTTCGCTGCGTGCAGAGAAGCCCGACTGCTGTGTCCGTTGGAGGATTTCCGCTCAGACGGAGGCCGGGTAGTCCACCCTGGACACCCGGGCGACCGTCGACCACAGGGCTGCGCTGCCGGCGTCGTCATCGATGTGATCCAGGTGGATCTCGGTCAGCGGTCCGGTCATCTTCTTCAGCGGCGAGGCGAAGAACCTGCCGCTGACGTCGTCTCCAAACGTGGTCGCCTCGATGTAGCGACCCGCGCCATCCGCCACCGAGTGAGACATCCCCGGCATGAGCTTGAAGATGGGCATCAGCAGCCTGCGCATGAAGAAGGGCGCGTTCCGGGCAGCGTCTGTTCCCGGTGTGCTTCCCGGTGACACCGTGTTGACGGTCGTCCCGGCAGGCAGACGGCGAGCCAGTTCTGCGCTCCACCACGCGACGAACATCTTGGCGGTCGCGTAGACATCGCCCGGCTTGTACGTGGCCGGGGGAGCCATGTGAATCTGTGCATCGACGGCAGCCTCGAGGTCGCCATCGAAGTGATTGGTCGCCATGGCATGCATGTCCACGGTGTTGAAGGTGGGGACGTCACCGCGAGCGGCTTCTGAGCCTGCGATGACGATACGGGCGCCGTCGGACAGCAAACCGAAGCGGAGCAGACCCATGGTGAACACGTGGTGTCCGATCAACGACGATGACACCGTCGCCTCCAGGCCGTCGACCGTCATGAGGATTTCCTTGGTGGGAGCGATGCCCGCATTGAGGATCAGCCGGTCGATGGAGGTGCCGGAGCTCTCCAGGTGGGCGACTGCCTTCTCGACGGTCGCGAGGTCGTCATTGTCCAGCACGAGGGTCTCGAAGACGTCCTTGCCTGTTCGGGCAGCGAGCTGATCCCTGGCCGCCTCCACCTTGGCCCCGGTGCGGCCCGTGATGATGACTCTGGAAGGCCCCAGGTCGGCCAGTTGGGCGGCAGCTTCCAGCCCGAGGCCCGATGTGGCACCCGTGACCAGTGCAGTTGTGGTGGCGTCGTGATCCATTTCGGTTCTCCTCCGTTGAGTGCCAATCTATACAAAGGTCTAAACGACGATCGATGATGGGTATTCCCGACTTCTCTCGTGTCTCCGACTCGAAGTGGCGGAATCACCACCCCTGGGTGCGGGCGAGATTCGATCGGCACCGGGAAGCCTGAACCCGCCGGGGATGCACACCGGTCCCCATCCGACTGATGCCTCCGCTCTAGGAGAACATCGTCTTCGGTCGATCCTGGGGAACGCCGTCGACGTAGACGTCCACCTTCTCGTCATAGAGGGCGAGCAATCCTGCGATACCTGCCGACTCGTGAGCCGGGAACGGGTATGCCCAGACGACGTTCTCGTGGAGCGTGCCTCCGACCTCGATCGAGTGGTACGAGGCAGTGCCCTTGTAGGGGCACTCGGTGTGGAGGCTGCTCGGCCGCAACAGATCGGCGCGGACATCGGAGCGGGGCAGGTAGTAGCGGGTGGGGAGCCCGGTCTCGAACAGCAGTGTCGGAT
>JABMPV010000356.1 GCA_013202595.1 bacterium | reverse complement strand
GGAGGAGACCAGGGAGCGTGCCGACAGAGGTGGAGCCGACGCCTTCATCACGAAGCCGTTCCGCCCCGATGATCTCCGCCGGGTCGCCCTCGAGCTTCTGGCCTCGTCCAACGGCGATCGCGTAGGCGTCATCTAGCGCCGACAATCCCCGGCCAACCCCCTGGGTTGTGTCGCATACCCGTCGTACCTTTGATGGGTGATCTCCCTCTTCGCAGTTCTCATCACCCTGTGCCCTGCGCCGCCCGTCCAGGGACCGATCGTCGCCTGGTTCTCTCCCTCAGGAAGCTACTCGGGCCACTGGGGCGTCGACTTCGCTGCGACGCCCGGATCGGGAGTCATGGCTGCGCTACCCGGGTTCGTCTCGTTCGCCGGGAGTGTGGCCGGGATGCTCACGGTCACCATCGACCATGGGGGCGGAGTGCGAACGTCGTACTCCTTCCTGTCACAGATCTCCGTTGCGCAGGGCCAGCGCATCGATCGGCAGCAGATGGTTGGCCTGTCCGGGACGGATCACGGGCGCGAGGCGGTCCACTTCTCCCTACGGATCGACGGCACCTATGTCGACCCCATGCGGATGCTCTCGTGCCGACTGGGGCCGGTCTCCGAAGGCCTGCATCTCCTCGGAATCGTTCCCGACGGGGTCGTCTCGATCCGCCGCGATCGACTGTCTGCGGAGATGACGCCGGGCCAAGGGTCCACGGCGCTCTATTCTGACCGTCGTGCGCCGCGCCATCCTCGGCGGAACTTTCGATCCGCCGCACATCGCCCATCTCGTGGCCGCAGAAGCGGCCCATCGGGATCTCGCCGTCGACGTCGTGACGTTCGTCCCTGCAGGCGCGCCCTGGCAGAAGGCGGCCAGGGACGTGAGCCCTGCCTCTGATCGCTGGGAGATGACCAGACTGGCTGTCGCCGACATCCCCCACCTGGAAGCGGACGATCGCGAGGTCCATCGAGACGGGTGGACCTACACGGTGGACACGCTCGGCACATTCGCCGCCGATGATGAGATCACCCTGATCCTCGGGGCGGACGCCGCCGCGGGAATCAGGACGTGGCATCGATCGGATGAGGTCCTCGCCAGGGCCAGAATCGCTGTGGTCCCACGGCCCGGGACATCGCTCGACCTGGTCACCGACGTCATCGGAGACGTCGACGTCATCGATGCCCCGAGCCTCGACATCAGCGGGACGATGATCAGAGCCAGGGTCGGGCGCGGCGCGAGCATCAGGTTCCTTGTGCCCGACCCGGTGCTCGCCTACATCCGGATCAGCGGGTTGTATGCCTGATCGCCGGCGTCTGAGGCGGCGGATCACCTACCTGATCGCGGGGGTCGCGGTCGTCGCGGCCGGTGCCGGAGCATGGTTCGGGCGGGATGCCCTCGCCGACGCTCCCGCCACAATCGAAGGCTGGTCGACACGCCTCAGGGACATCGCCGCCGACGCTCCTCAGAGAGAACTCGACGATCGTGCCGGATCATCGGCTCCGGGAGGGATCCTGGTGGTGGTGGGGGACGGCCTGGAGACGACGTTCGCCATCGTCTCGGTCTCCGAGGATGCGCCTCCTGCTTTGACGATCGTGCCGGCGAGCCTGCAACTGCTGCTGCCCGGGTTCGGGGAGTTCTCGCTCGCAGAGTCGGTGGAATTCGAGGGCCCCGAGTTGGCGACGCTCGCTCTCGAGAACGCACTCGGCATCAGATTCGATGATGTTCTCCATCTCCACTCTGGCGTTCTCCCCGAAGCCCTCCACCCGGGCGTCAGGATGGATGTCCCGGTCGCACTGTTTGCGGACGAGGGCGGAGTCGCGACCCGGGTGGTGCCTGAGGGCACAGACGTGCTGACGCCCGAGCAGATGGAGCGACTCCTGCTCGACCCCGGGAGCGGCACGGTATTCGAGTGGGTGCAGCGCCAGGGTGCGGTGTGGCGCGCCGTGTTCGGCAGGATGAGATCGGACCCCTCACTCGCTGATTCACTGACCGCGGCGATGCCGGCCCGCAATCGGGAGGCGGCCGACCTGCTGCTGGCGCTGGCCGCAGACTCCGAATCGAGGTACGAGACCCTCCCCGTGGTCGATGCGGCAACGGCCGGACGCCCGCTTGCCGTTGCCGTCGGCGATACGACCCCGCAGTTCGTCGCGCAGCGCCTCGCCAACCTGCTGATGGCCGATCAAGAGCGCCCCCGGGTCGAGATCCTCAACGGCAACGGGCACATCGGGACCACCAGGGTGGTCGCAGGGGTTCTCATCAGGCAAGGGTTTCTGGTCGTCGTCACCGACAATGCCGATCGATTCGACTACGAGTCCACCCAGGTCGTCGCGCAGAGTCGCAGCAATGAGGAGTACGGCCGGCGGGTCGTCGAGGCACTCGGTACGGGCGGCTTGTTCATCGAGGTCCAGGACCCTTCTCAGACGGTCGACGTGAGTATCATCGTCGGACTGGACGTTCCCACGGGAGGTTGAGCCCATTCCGGTACACCCCGAGACAACTGAAGCCGTGCTGGCAGCGGCCACCGCAATCGACGACAAGAAGGGCCTCGAGGTCGTCCTCATGGACGTCTCCGGCCTGCTCGTGATCACAGATGCCTTCGTGATTGCCTCGGGCACCTCGCGTCGTCACGTCGTGACGCTTGCCGAGATGGTGGAGGAGCGTCTCAAAGAGATGAATCGGCCTCCGCTGCGCAGGGAGGGTCTCTCTGATGCATCCTGGGTCCTGCTCGATTATGGCGACTTCGTCGTTCATGTTTTCGATGAAGAGACCCGGGCTTTCTATGACCTCGAGCGGCTCTGGGGGGATGCCCCGCGCCTCGAGTGGGAGCCCGCCGTAGCGGAGCCTGCCGAGGGTCGGTAGCCCGAATTCGGCTGATACACTGACCGCTCGCCTCGGGGCTGTAGCTCAGGCCGGCAGAGCACCTGCATGGCATGCAGGGGGTCACGGGTTCAAATCCCGTCAGCTCCACGGGAACTCTTTGAGTTCCTTGGGAGAATCCTTTGGATTCTCCAGGGATTTCTTTGGCAACCCTTCGGGTTGCTTTGGATTCTCCGGGGATTTCTTTGGGAACCCTTCGGGTTCCGGGAATTCTTCGAGTTCCTTGGGTAAATCCTTTGGATTCGCCGGGGAACGTCTCGGCGCGAGTCCCGGTTTCTGGCATGGGGCTGCTGGGCGTGCGAACCTGGGTTGGTCACCATCGTGTGCCGGGTCGAGACGTAGGGCCGGTGCCAGAGCGAAAGGGATCAGCCGATGAACCCCGCCGTGCCGTTTGGCCGGATCACCGTCATCAATGCCCTCCTGAGGGGCGGCGCCGATCGGGTCGACATCGAGATCGATGGCGGGATCGTCACGGGGATCGTCCCCGCTGGTTCCTCTGGTCCACCGGATGGCACCGTCATCGACGCAGACGGTGGCCTGGTGACAGAGTCGTTCGTCAATGCTCATCTGCATCTCGACAAGGTGTTCACCCTGGAGCAACTGGGAGAGGCGGCCCTCGAGCAGTATCAGGGCGAAGGGATGGGGCAGGCGTCCAGGGCGATCGACGCTGCGGCAGAGGTGAAGCGGTCACAGGATGCCGACAGGATGCTCGAACTCGCCAGACGATCGCTGGCCATGGCTGCCCACTACGGCACCACCCATGTGCGCGCCCTGGCCGACGTCGACACCAAGGCGGGCACCCGCGGCGTCGAGGTGCTGTGTGTAGTGCGCGACGAGTTCGCCGGGATCGTCGATGTCCAGGTGGTGGCGTTCCC
The DNA here is from genome assembly GCA_013202595.1 of bacterium. GTDB lineage: Bacteria > Actinomycetota > Acidimicrobiia > Spongiisociales > UBA11373 > JABMPV01. The sequence goes on along the minus strand of JABMPV010000356.1, from coordinate 2,610 downwards.
CCAGGACGGCATCGTCCGTGAGCACGGTGCCCTCGATTTGATGCGTTCCGCCATGGAGATCGGCGCCGACGTGGTCGGCGGCATCCCCTGGATAGAGCACACCGACGCCGCCATGGCCGAGCACATCCGTGGAGCCTTCGATCTCGCTGTGGAGTTCGATGCTGACGTGTCGATGCTGCTCGACGATGCGGGCGACCCCGGTCTCCGCACCCTGGAGACCATGGCGCTGGAGGCCATCGCCAGGGGATGGCACGGCCGCGCCCTTGCCCACCATTGCCGGGCGATGCACCTGTATAGCGACCCGTACTTCGAGCGTCTCGTCCACGTGCTGCGCGAGGCCGGGGTGTCGGTGGTCTCCGATCCCCACACGGGTCCCCTCCATGCCAGGGTCGGTGCACTGCTCGACGCCGGCGTCAACGTGATCCTCGGCCAGGACGATATCTCCGACGCCTATTACGCGTTCGGGCGCAACAACATGACCGAGGTCGCCTTCCTGGGGTGTCACATGCTCTGGATGATGACAGCGGCGGGCCAGGAGCGGATGTACGACGCCGTGACGATGAATGCCGCCGCGGGCATGAATGTGGCCGGGCACCGGATAGCGGTGGGCAACCCCGCCAACCTGGTGGTGCACGAATCGGCGACCATCACCGATGTGTTGAGATTCCACGCGGCACCGAGGGTGGTTGTGGGCCACGGGAGGCTGGTGGATTCGGCTGCCATGCGGCAGGCCGGCGGCGTTCCCGATTGAGGGTGGCTATCCGTCGCCGCGTTCGGTGACCATGTCGCAGATCAGCAATGCCACATGCAGTTCGAGGCGCCGGGTCGAATCCGAGAGGAACGGCCCCAGCATCTTCTCCAGTTGAGCCGTTCGGTATCTGACCGAGTTGTAGTGGTAGTGGAGTTGCCGTGCGGTCTCCGCCACGTTCAGGTTGGTCTCGAGCAACACGGCGAGCGTGTGGCGCAATTCGACCCTGCCAACTTCGGGGTCGTACAACTCGCCGAGGGCCTCTCTGGCGAAGTCCTGAAGCAGTGCCGGTTCGACCTCGCTGAGCAGGCGGTAGACGCCCAGGTCCTTGAACCTGCCCGGCTCACCCTCACCCTTCACCGTCCTGGCGACCTTGGAAGCCATCCTGGCCTGGCCCCAGCCCCGCTGCAGCCCCGCCGGTTCGTCGACGAGACCCGAGACCCCGGCGAACCACATGCCGCGTGGCGAGCGCGTCATCACGTTCGTGGCCGCTTCGAATGCGATGGCCTCCGGGTCATCCCGGCTGCTCACGATCGCGACGATGTCGCCGTTGACGATCGCGTGGGGAGCGTGGATGCCCCTGCCCCGCAGCGCCCAGTCGAACATCTCCTGGACCCGCTCGAGGTGCGGCACGGCGTCGAGTGCAGCACTCGAAAGGGTCACGACGACGGCCGGGAACCGGACCTTCCATTCGAGTGCCTGGCATCGCCGGTCGATCTCGGCGCGATCGAGCCGGTTGCGCAGCACCTGCTCCAGAAACTCCGAGCGGAACTGTCGATCGACCGATGCGACTGCGATCTCGCGAGATGCGGCCAGTGCCATGATCTGGGCGCAGGTGGCCACCAGGCCCGACAGCGACTCCGCAGTGGCCCCGTCGCCGGAGAACACATGGAGCTGACCGACGTAGGTCGAGCCGAACACGATCGGGGCGCTGATCGCTTCGCGGAACTGGGATCGCTTCCCCGGATCCCTCGCCGGCGGGTCCTGCCCATCGGCCAACCGGTGGGCGAGCACCTCGTGGCCGAGGCCCAGCGCATACACCTCGCACCCTGCGAGATGGGCGAGCTGATCGGCGACATCTGCGGGGCTTCCCCCGGCGAGAGCAACGTTCATCAACTCCTGGGCGACGTCGCTCGTGAGGTGGACGCTGCCCAGGAGGGTGGAGCCGCGGGCTCCGAAGACATCGGCGATGAGGTCGTCGAAGGATGCGGTCGGGGGGAGTGCCAGCACCGGGAAGCCGCGCTGGTCGGCGACCGCAAGGGCTTCGGCGTCGATCTCGGTGATGTATGGGCCGAGCTTCACCCCGAACCCGGCCAGGCCTCGGTCGTCGAGTCTGGCGATCAGCGGCGCGAGGTCCGTACTCCGGCCCAGCAGCGAGTACCCGACGGTGATCAGCAACTCGCCCTGCTTGACCCACGGAACGATGTCGGGGTTCTCCATGACGTTGACCGATGAGACCGCCCGATCGAGCCCCGTTGCGCCGGCCAGCACCTCGGTTCCCTCGAAGTTGGGGGCTTCGAGGACCTCGCGCAGGGTGAGCGGGTTCGCTTGGTGAGAATATGACAACGAAGAGGGTGAACTCACGGCAAGAAAGCCTAATGCAGCGGTGTGCCGAATGGTATAGCGTCCAGGTATACGTCGATGCTGGAGGCGAAACATGCCCGTAGCGGTGGCAAAGGTCGAGATCAAGAGTGTGACTGACGCTTCAGGCGTCGCAGAGCACATCGACAAGGGGACATTCACTGCCGACGAGGTCGTCGGTGTCATCGGCAAGACCGAGGGCAATGGCGGCGTCAACGACTTCACCAGGATCCTGGCCGATCAGGCGTTCCGCAGAGTCCTGCTCGAGCGCGGCACGAGGT
>JABMPV010000355.1 GCA_013202595.1 bacterium | reverse complement strand
CCCGCAAGTGGGAGAGCGCGCTCCTGGTGAACGTCGACAACGACACTCTGAGTCGCATCCTCAGTAATCCAGAGGCAATGGCAGCGGTCGAGCGCATCGAAGGGTGGCGCTCGCTGGGCGACAACATCATCGAGACGATCATCAACAAGACCAACCGGGTGAAGGAGCTCAAGAAGAAGGCGAAAGACGATGAACTCTCATCCAAGGAGAAGAAGGAACTCACGGCTGAAGAGAAGGAATACAAGTCCAAGCGCAAGCTCGTTCAGGAGAAGCTGATTAAGTTCGCGACCCGAATCCCCGCGTTCATGTACCTCACCGACTTCCGTGAGAACACCCTCCAGGACGTCATCACCAAGCTCGAACCCGACCTGTTCCTCACCGTCACCGGCCTCACGGTCGAGGACTTCCACCTACTGGTGCGCCTTAAGGTCTTCAACACCGAGCAGATGAACCAAGCCGTATTCGCGTTCCGCCGCTACGAAGACGCCAGCCTCTCCTACACCGGAATCGACTCGCACGCAGACCTCACGCACTACGGCCTCTACGACACCGTGGTGGCTCGCGACCATGTCGAAACCGACGCGTAGCCGGGCCGGAGTCGGACAAGGTGTCTGGTGTCGGAGAGCGATTAGGGACGTGAACGCATTTAGCCAGGTCCGACGCGGCGAGGCTTGGCGACCAACTCGAAGAGGGTTGTGCTTGGGTTCATGGACAGCCAGAATTCCGGCGGCCTAGCGCTTCAAGATGTCCTTGAGGATGCCGAGTGCTTGTTCTCCTGCGGCAACCTGAATGGATGCGTGGTCGCTTTCAGTCTCTTCTGTACTCAGGGGGCTGAAGAACCTCGACACGAGGTCACCTTGGATCGCCAGTCGTTGCGCTTCGGGCATGAGCTCCAGGTAGGCACCCAGTGAGGCAAGTTCGAGTTGGATCTTCCGGAGCCGACGCTCAGACCGTTCGTGTTTGTCTGCCTGTCGCATTGCGTAACCGGCGAGCAGCACCATCGGAAGCCCGAGTCCCAATCGGGCGAAGAAGACTCCCAAGTCAAGACCACCTGCGCCGGGCTGCCGTGCCGCGAGCAACGCATAGGCCGCCGCCACAGCTACCGCGACTAGAGATCCCACGACAACCCATCGCCACTTCCTCGCAGACTTCTGTTGCGAGTCAGCCTCTTGCTGATAGCCACCTGCCATGCCGGTACGGGCGATAGCCCCGACGATCTGCACCGCCTGCTCTTCGAGCCCGGAGAGGGCCTGGATGTGGCTTGCGGACTCCTCGTTCTGCTCAGACCGCTCCGCATCGGCTTGGACTCGGGCAGTCTCAAGAGCAGTGTTGGCTTCGGTGGAAACGGTCGCCCTTAACTCCTCAAACTCTGTCTCAATCGCCTGGAGCTTCGCCTGATGTGCCGCGTTGACTACCTTCTGATCGTCGGTGAACTCAGTGCGGCGAGATTCCTGAGCTTGAGAGAACTGCGATTGGAACTCTGAGATCGCTGCATCAAGGCGTCCCTTGTCCTGCTTGATCTCTGCGCTCAACTCGGCCAGGCGGTTCTGGCTCTCGACGCGAGCCTGGTCTGTCTCGGCAATGCGCTCCCGGAAGCCCTCCGCATCTCGCTCCATGTTGGCCAGATGCTGACCAGCAGAGCGGCGAACGGACGAGATGTGATCACGGAACCCATCGAGATCCTGGATGGAGACAGGAACCGCAAGCTGGCTTGCGAGACGGACGACGGTATCGACGTGGCTCTGAGCTTGATTGCGCTGCCCTACGTCACCCGAACTCTTGTAGGCAGTCAATGAATTGAACGCCGCGTCAGCGTTGCTCTGCAAGTCGTTGAGGATCCCTGGCGGGGCTAAGAACGGATCCGTTTCGGCAAGGCGATCCTGAGCGAATTGAGCGGCTCGCTCAATCCTGTCGTACTCAGTCCGCGCCTCAGGTGTCTCCGCTTCCAGACCTTGAGATTCGGCAGTGGACCGAAGATTCGTCAGCGACGCGTGCACTCCGTGCTCTGAGACCTGCTCTTCGAATCGTGACATGGGCAACCTCGATGATGGGTGCGGACTCTGTACTACAGCACCCTCAAACTGCATCATAGAACACGCCCTTGACAGATAATCACAGGCGTGTAACCTGAAAGCTCATATTTGGGACTGTGATATGGGCAAAGACTTTCGGGAAGAACGGATGGATTCGGCTGAGGGTCTCGGCAAGGCCCTGAGGGTTTGGACGGGCTGGTCGGAGTCTGTTGGTTTGGAGCGACCGGCTGCATGGGATCGAGCGTTCGCCCGAGTTGGCGAGAAGCACCTGATGGAGATGTACGGCTTCTGGCTGGCATGGCAGCTCTTTGGCGGCTTCGAGGGTATGCGTCGTGCGGGCTGGAGTAGGGCCACGATATATCGGCATCTCAAGAGGTTCCGCACCCAGTTGAAGTCTCACCCAGACGAGTTCCGTCTTGCGGGTGTGGAGATCCAACACGCCGCCTTCTGGGAGAAGCACCTTCTTCCTGAGCTAGAGGACGAAGGCTGAGGGATTCATTGTGGCCTCCTCTCCCCCGGCACCCTTGTACCCAATCCCAGTCCCAACATCGGGACTGTGGGAGGTCGCGTCGGGGATCGACAGTCTCTACTGGTCGATCAAGGGGGACCTGCCCGCAGTCGAACTGGAGCGGCTTGAGGCGGCTCGACGTATGGCGGAAGACGCGGGAGAGGATGTCACCTTTGAACTCGGAGGCGAAGAGTTCCAGCTTCAACCGTTCGGTTTCATGGGCCGCTATCGGTTCCATCTGGTTCATCCTCACGGCCGGATCGGAGTCACTCCGAGCAAGCGGTTCCCAACCGTCTACATCCAACCCGATGCGGAGTTCCTACATGGAGTCGGGCCAGAGATGTGCGCAGGGTGGTTCAACAACGTGGTCTCGTCGCTGGTACCGGGCGGGACGCCGAAGGTCTCCCGTGTGGACCTGTTCATGGATGTGCAGGGCTGGGCGCCGACACCAGAGATGCGTGACCGCTTCGTGACACGCGCCACTCACAGGAGGCTGTACGAGGACGAGGCCGAGATGAACATGCTCCAGTTCGGCAAACGCGGAAATGGGCTCTACGCCCGGATCTACAACAAGAGCACTGAAACCCAGAAGAAGGGGTCGGTCTGGTGGCACGATCTGTGGGGCGAGAGGTGGCGGCCCGAGGAAGATGTGTGGCGGATCGAGGCTGAGATCCGTCGTGAAGTACTCGGCCAACTCGGCATCGACACGCTTGACGACCTGTTCGCGAACGTCGGTGGGGCATGGGGGTACATCACCGAATGGCTCTCACTGCGCATCCCGTCGGAGGACAAGACTCGATCCCGTTGGCAGATCGACCCGGCGTGGGAGGCGGTCAGCCAGGCATCGCTGCGAAACGGCGCCGCAGGTCTGGAACGCACCTATGACGCCAAACGCCGAGCCAAGCTCCGGCCAATCATCGTCGGGATGCGTGGATACATATCCAGCTACGCAGCATTGATCGGCGAAGTCGACATTGGCGAGATCGGACCTTGCCTGACCTCAGTTCTCTATGAGTGGGAGATGGAAGAGGGCGTACCCTTCTCATCGCAGGTGATTTACAAGAGGCGCAAGTACGGGCT
>JABMPV010000354.1 GCA_013202595.1 bacterium | reverse complement strand
ATCCCGGCGAGGACACCAGGCAGTTCATCGCCGAGCGCGATCTGACGCGCTGGGTCGATGAGGCCCGAACGCTGCTCGACGAGCACGCCGATCGCATCTCGATGCCTGTCGACCTGGCCACAGCCGTCGATGGCGTGCGAAGTGAGATCCCGGTCGGCGATCTGCCCGCTGAGGCGCTCCTCGTCGACATCGGAGAAGCCACCATCAGGGAGTACGAGGAGGCGATCACCTCGGCGGGCACCGTCTTCGTGAACGGCCCGGCCGGTGCCTACGAGTTGCCGGGGGCCGACAGCGGTACCAGGCGGCTGTGGGCTGCGCTCGAGAGCGCTCCCGGAGTAACAGCGATCGGCGGCGGCGACACCGTCGCCAGTGCAGACAAGTTCATCGACACCAGCAAGATCGACTTCATCAGCACGGCAGGCGGGGCACTCATCAGGTTCATCAGCGGGACGCCACTTCCGCTGTTCGAGGCGTTCCGCACCTGATCACGGCTGCCCAGACGCCGGGGCCTGGCAGACTGGCGAGTCGATGAACGCTGTCGCCGCCCGCATCCTCGTCTTCGGCACCTCGGCCGCCGTGCTGGTCCTCGAAATCATCGCCGGCCGCCTCATGGCCCCCTATGTCGGAGTGACGCTCGAGACGTTCACGGGCATCATCGGCGTGTTGCTCGCAGGCATCGCCGTCGGCGCATGGGCGGGCGGCGGGATCGCAGACAAGCGACCGGCGCGGCCTTTGCTCGGCCCGATCCTGGTGGTCGGCGGGATCCTGACGCTGCTCGCCCCCACCATCGTCCACATGATCGGCCCGTCGATGCGGGCCGCCGGGCCGGCCGAGATCGTCATCTTGACGGCCGTGGCGTTCTTCTCTCCGGCTGCCGTGCTCAGCACGGTGCCCCCGATGGTGGTGAAGTTGCGGCTCGGGTCGCTCGACGAGACCGGAGCCGTGGTCGGGAGGCTGTCGGCACTCGGCACCGCCGGGGCCCTGTTCGGCACATTCGCCACCGGGTTCGTCCTGGTGGCCGCCTTGCCCAGTTCCGCCGTCGTGTGGTCGGTCGGCGGTGCACTGATCGCAGCAGGCGCGGTGCTGGCGTACCCCTTCCCGACCAGACTCGCATCGGTCGTCCTCATACCGGTCCTGCTCGCCGTCGCCCTGGTCGGCCTGGTGGACGGGCCATGCGACACCGAGACGGCCTACTACTGCGCGAGCGTCGAGATCGATAAGGCCAGGGAGAGCGGCAGGACCCTCCGACTCGACACCCTGCGCCACTCGTATGTCGATCTCGACGACCCCACCCATCTCGAGTTCCGCTACGCCAAGATCTTCGCCGACGTCATCTCGACCATGCCCGACGGACCCCTCGCCGTCCTGTCGATCGGGGGCGGCGGGTTCACCCTTCCCAGGGCCCTGGAGGTCGTCCGGCCCGGCACCACCAACACAGTGCTGGAGATCGACGGCGCCCTGGTCGATCTGGTCCGCCGCGAACTGGGCCTCGTCGACGGCGAGGACCTCCGCATCGAGTTGGGTGACGCCAGGGTGAACCTGCGCGAAGAGGAATCCGACGCCTACGACGTCGTGATCGGCGACGCCTTCGGAGGCCTGTCGGTGCCGTGGCACCTCACCACGAAGGAGTTCGTATCGGAGATCGCCGATCGGCTGGCTCCCGGCGGGTTCTATGTCCTGAATCTCATCGACTACCCACCACTCGGGTTCGCAAAGGCAGAGGTCGCCACCATCACCGATGTCTTCGACCACCTGGTCGTGATCGCGCCACCCGACTACCTCGCCGCCGACCGCGGCGGCAACTTCGTCGTTGTGGCATCGCAGACACCAATCGCCCGGACCGATATCGCCCAACTCATCCGCGAGAGAGGCGGAGCCGAGTTGGTGATCGACGGTGCAGAACTGTCTGCCTTCGTAGGTGACGCCCGGGTCCTGACGGACGAGTTCGCCCCGGTCGACCAGTTGCTCTCCCGGCCCTGACAATTCGCGCCGGGGCGTAGCCACTGTCCCCAATCTCCGAGGCATCACCCGCTGATCGGTGCTCTCGCCGCCCAGTCGATGGCGAACACTTCACACGGTGCCGGATAGATCGCGTGGCCGCACAGATCGGAGATCATGCGAACCACACCCCCGTGGGTTACCACCAGGTGGTCTCCTTCGGGGAGTTGTTCGAGGAAGGACAAGATCCGCTCCCGCATTGCGGTGACGGACTCACCGTTCGGAGCATCGAATGAATCGAAATCAATCATTGCCTGGCGGGTCTCCTCTTCGAGATCCTGCCAGGTAAGGCCCTCGAGGTCTCCGAAATCGAGTTCTCGTAGGCGCGGATCGACGGTTGGCTCTCCCCGGATGATGGTGGCGGTCTCGGTGGCGCGCACCAGATCTGAAGACCACACGGTGTCAAAGGAGCAGCCCTCGAGTTGAGAACGAAGCCTCTTCGCCTGGCTGCGGCCCTCGTCGCTCAACTCGACGTCCGATACACCCTGAATGCGGTGGGCAGCGTTCCATTCCGTCTCTCCATGTCGGACGAGCCACACCCGGACCATGGGGTCAACCTAGCGAGGCGGCGCCCACGAGGATCGTCACCAGGGTCACCTGCTGGATGGCGCCCAGAACGTCTCCGGTGATCCCGCCGATCCTTCGCCATGCCCACCAGGCGATAGCGGCGCCAGTCACGATTGCAGGGAGGATGATCCAAGTTTCGGTGCGCAGGATGGCTCCGGCGATGCCGAGTCCGACGACGATGCCAAACGCGGGCCTTAGGGGCCTTGCTGTTCTGGCGTACGCGGCTCCAAGGCCGTCGGATGCTGCGGCGGGGAGGAGCATCGCCCCCACGGCCAGGGCCCTGCTCGCTGCGTGGGCCGCTACCGCGATCTCGATGAGGTCTCCCGTCGCGATCGAAGCCATCGTTCCGACCTGCATCAGCAGCGTCATGGTCAACGCCGCCGCTCCGAATGCCCCGATCCGGGAGTCGCGCATCACCTCGATCGCGTCAGCTCCCGCCCGGCCGCTCCCGAGGCCGTCGAACGTGTCGGCCAACCCATCTTCGTGAAGGGCGCCGGTGAGCAGTAGTGATGCGGCGATAGCCACACCGGCAGCGACGAGAGGGGGTAGACCGAACTCGAGCCCGGCCCAGGCCACACCTCCGACTAGAGCGCCGACCCCTGCTCCGACAACGGGGAACCACGGAACCGCCGCGCCGAGGTCCTTGTCTGGATCGACGCGGACCGGAATGGGTATCCGGGTCATGAAGGCGACTGCGACGACGAACCCTCTCAAGCGAGGCCCCACTCCTCGAAGGTGGCGACCTCGATCACAGATGCAGCGGCGAGTCGAATCAGCGGGATCGCCATCAGAGCCCCGCTGCCCTCACCGAGTCGCATGGCTAGTGAGAGCAGCGGCGTCTTCCCGAGCCAGTCGAGAAGATGCCGATGACCGGGTTCCGCCGAGACGTGCGACGCCAGACAGTGATCGAGCGCTCCTGGAGCCGCCGCCTCGAGAGCAACGACCGCTGCAGTGGCGATGAAGCCATCCATTACCACGGGAATCGATCGTAGGCGGGCCTCGATTACCGCTCCTGCCAGGACCACCAATTCCCCACCACCCAACTGACGCAGCGCTTCCATCGGATCGACATCGCCGACCCGGTCGACGGCTTCAGCGACGATGGCGCGTTTCGATTCGAGGGCGGGTCCTTGGACCCCCGTTCCCGGGCCTACCCATTCCTTTGGGTCTCCTCCCACCACAGCGGCAACGACCGCCGCCGCCGATGTCGTGTTCCCGATCCCCATCTCGCCGATTGCCAGGAGATCACAATCGAGCGCGGCCACCGCGGCCCGGCCTTGCTCAAGCCGCGCGACGAAGTCGGCTCTCGACAGCGCCGGCTCCGTGACGATGTCACCGGTCGGAACGCCAACCCCGGCATCGATCAGCACCACCTCGGCGCCTACATGGCGTGCCAGCACGCTCGAAGTGGCGACACCGGCTTCGATGGCGTGCACCATTGCCCTGGTGACTCCTTGTGGGTACGCACTCACCCCACGAGCGACGACGCCGTGGTCGCCCGCCGCCAGCACGATTGCAGGGTTGGAGACGCCAGGGGCACTGGTGCGCTGCCACCCCGCCAGCCACGCCGCCACCTCGTCGGTTCGGGCCAGAGCCCCGACCGGACGCAACGTGACGGAGGCCCGAGCCGCCACGGCAGCCTTCGCCTCGGCGTCGATACTCGGTGCCCCGGCAACAAGAGCGGCCACATCAGCGGTGTTCATAGTCTCAGCTCGTCGATCGGGATCACGCCTCCAGCGACGCAGTAGTAGGAGGTCGTGGCCTTGGCACGGAAGATGGCGTTCACCCATCCCAGCAGGTCCCGGTATCGGCGCACCCCAGCATCGGCGGGGACGATTCCCGCACCGACCTCGTTGGTGACCACCACGCTCGGGCCAAGACGGTCAGCCAGGGCAGTGGCGAGATCCTCGGCGGCTCCCAGGATCGTGTCGTCGCTCTCATCGAGGGTGTTGGATACCCACAGCGTGAGGCAATCGATCACCAAGCAGTCCCGGCCATCCGCGGCAGCAACCGTTCCGACCAGTTCCCGGGGGGCCTCGACGGTCAGCCAGGCTTGCGGCCGTTGTCGACGGTGCCGGTCGATACGGGCCGCCATCTCCTCGTCGAGAGGCTCACCCGTCGCGATGTAGACGACCGGCCGGCCCGTTGCTGCGGCTGCCGCTTCGGCCGCGGCGGTCTTGCCGCTGCGAGCGCCACCCACAAGCAGAGTGATCGCCATCAGTAGTCGATCCCTCTGCGGGCCGGAATCCCGGAGTCGAATGCGTGCTTGATGTCGTGCATGTCAGTGACGGTGTCGGCGAGATCGATGAGCCCCCGGGGTGCATTGCGACCCGTGAGGATGATGTTCACTGATTGGGGCCTCACCCGACTTGACGAATTGGATCACAGCCACTTTCCAGCCCCGAGCGACGGCCCTCAGCATCGTCCCAAATGCCGCTGTGCTCTTCCCCTTGCCAGTGCCTGTGTTGACTATCACTAGTGACCGCAGCCGCTCGGAGCCGATCGGAGGGCCGTTCGTCGGCGGCTCATCAATCATGACTGCGAACCTTCTCACGGCTGCAGCGCCCATTCATCGCGACCGAACTCATGTGCCGACCGAGATTCCTGCGAGCGCTTCTGCCACCGCTTCCATGAACTCGACGATGCGGGGACCCCACCTCGAGGCGATGTCGTCGTCGAGTTCGATCACACGCCCGGTCTGGACTGCAGTGAGTGCATCCCATCCGGGCCTCGCCGCAGCCGACTCGGCGTTCACACCGCAGCAAACCGTGTCGGCGAGAAAGATGAAATCCGGGTCCTCTTGCAGGATGTACTCGACCGAGAGCTGTGGATACCCCGAGGTGCCGTCGCCGGCGGCGTCTGCGATGTTCTGAAGGCCCAGGAGGCCGTATACACGGCCGATGAAGGTCTCACTGGTGACCGAGAAGGAAGTCGTATCGAGCTCGTTATAGAAAGTCCGCGCACCCTGGTCTGGGGGTAGCGATGCGATCATCTCGTCGATCTCGGTCCGCATCGACGCCACCAGGGCTTGCGCCTCGTCACCGTGGCCGGTGGCCTCTCCCAGTTGGGTGATCTGTGTGTACGTGTCTTCGAGGTCCGTTGCCGGGGAAAGAACGAGCACAGGGACCTCAAGAGTGGTTAGCGCCGCCACCGTTGTGCCATCCCAATCGCCGTCGATCACGATCAAGTCTGGCTCGTAGATCAGGATCGCCTCAGCATTCAAGGCGAATGCGTTCAGGTCGGTCGTGGGTGCTTCCGGCGGATAGTTGGAGAATGCATCGACGGCGACCACCTGATCCCCGGCACCGATGGCGAACAGCATCTCGGTATGAGTCGCGGAGAGCGACACGATGCGGGTCGGCAGCCGCGGGATCTCGATCTCACCGTTGGCCGCAGCGATCATCACCGGGAGCGGCGTCACTTCCGTCGTGACGGGGGCTGCCGTGGTTGTCGGCGCTTGGGTTGTCGCCGGCGCTTGGGTTGTCACCTGGGCCACGGTCGTCGTGGTGGTGGCTCCGCCATCGGAATCTCCGCACCCCGCCATCAGTACCGCGATCACGATGGCCGGCACGGCCAATCTTGTCCTGAACATGAAGACATCCTCCGTATTCGGAGGATGAAGGCCGCCCGGTCGGCTTGCGCCGACGAAGTTTGCCCTCATCCGAGGCTCGTTCGTCACCGCGTCGACAGGCGACCTGGCTTACCCCCTCAGGGGATTCACAGTTGCGGGACAGCGCCGGATTCTCACCGGACTTCGCTACTTTCGCGGCTGCATCTATTGATGCCAGCGCCACACTAGCCGATCGCGTACACGCTGTTGGCCGTCGCTGACCGATCCCGCATCCTCAGTGACCAAGCTCTGCTGCGACGGCCATGCATCCGCATTTGTGCGTGGCCCAACATGAACATCCGGCGGACGGTGGGGTGAATTCCGGCGTTGGGTGCGGACTCCGTGAGCAACCCAACTCGTGTCATCAGGCGTTGTTACGACCTAGCCGCTTCGAGTCCGTGGCGGTGCTTCCTGGCCCGATCAAGTCGAGCCGAGATCACTCCGAGGTTGGTGTCTCATTCCCGTTTCGGGAGGCTGATGTCGCCGTTGTGGATTGCGGTGTGGTGCAATCTGCAAAGCAGTATCAGGTTACCGAGCATCTAATAGTTGCACCCCTAGCTCGGGCCTTGCGGCGTCGAGTTCGTCGCCGAGGGCGGACTGGCAGGCGTCAGTTGTGTTGACGATCAGCCGGTCGATCGCCAGATCCGTCGCTTCGTGCGGCCGAGAACTGCTGCTCGGGGAGCCCCGGGCAGCAGTCGGGACCGTGGGCCTGGCGGTGAGACTTGAGTACGCGCTGTCTCGCCTGCTGATACTCTGGATTGAGGTACGCGTGGCCTCGCCGGCAGTGGGCGGGGACACCTTTCACCGGGACCCCTGAATCGTGCATCCCGCTCCGCCTGGATTCAGCCGAGTGACCCGGGGCACTCGGCTGCGCTCCGGGTTCATCACCACCCCCATCCGCAACGACGTCTCCGAGCGGGCCGTGATGAACCCAGACCGGCCACAGATCCCTCGTCGTGCTCCGCGGCTACGTCCGACGAGCATCCGTCTTCGAGGACAACGCCGCCGCCTCGCTGGCCTGTGGCGGCTGACGATGACGGGTGGTGTGTCGCTACCCGGCAAGGCGGCGGTCGCATGAAGCGTCGGAACGTGTAGTGGGGGAAGCAACCAGCCTCCCCCACCGCGTTCGCGTCAGCTCCTTCCCACCTATGCAGGAAGGAGCGAACCAAAGACTTCTCGTTGGACAGCGAGAACCTTCTCTTGGAAGCTCTCTTCTGCCTTACGCTGTTCGATGTATTCGCCCAGAGCTGTCTTGATGACGGCACTCATCGAGGTCGAGTCCACGAGTGCAACGCCCTGGATCGACTTCAAGACCTGGTCGTCGAGACGAATGGTCAGATTTCGCGCCACTTGCCGCTCCTTCCGAACGCTGGATCTCCGCTGTGGTGGTCTTCACTCCAGCCACTCTACGGAGTTGTGATTAATGCAATCTGCGGTTGTCACGATAGCACAGTCGACACATAATGTGCAACGAGTTCTTGCGCAGAAGACATGGATACACATAATCGGTTGCACGGGTCATGTACCTAAGCTATCGTGTGAAGTATAGTGGCACCCATATGTCCGGAGGAGGAAGATGTCGACACACTCCCCGTTCCCTACGTACCGGCCTGACGACCTCGAATGGTTCTTCGAAGTTGCCCACGATGTCCGAGTGGCGCTTCGAGCCGCCGTTGTGGCCGGTCAGGCCGAAATCCACCAACAGCTTCTCGAGTACGACAAGCTCGACGAGTACGACTTCGTGTCCTACCAAGGACACCCCGGAGATCCGGGACACAAGATCGATGGGCGGGCACGATACGCCATGTCGATCTCGATCAACCAGTCGTTCGCCGGCCAGGTTCACATCGCCGGTGAGGAGGACCTCGGGACCCTCACACCCGCCCATGGCGAACTCGTGTTCGTTCCTGATGCCCTCGACGGAACTCGGTCTGCACGTGACGTGGGTGCGGACTTCTCATCGACCGGTCTGCTCTACATCTACAACGTACACACCAATCGGTATGTCCTGCTCGGCTTGGCCGTCGCGTCGGCGGGCTTCATCGTGACCTGGACGCGGGACAAGGTTGTACACATCGGCAGCACCAGCATGCCCCCCGATACCGACACCATCCTGTCCGATGTGGCCGCGCCGCCGGACCCCACGATCACTGCGATCGTCGCAGCAAAGCTCGAGGATCGTCTGCGATGGAAGTCAGTACTCACCGACCGGGAGCTGTCGGTTGTGTACAACACCGGCGGAGGGCCGCGTACGTACGGGCTCCTTCGCCTAGAACTCGCCTCCATTCTCTCCGACCGGCCTCAGGCGCCCTGGGATGTACCTCAGGTTCTCCCCACGATCGACGCCGGTGGCGTGGTGCTCGACGCGGATGGCCGCCAGATAACGCGAGAGGAGGCCCTCTCCTGGTTCGAGGCCTATCGCCCAGATGCGGAGCACCTGAAGCCGATTCCGCCACACATCGCAGCTTCGAGCGAAGATGCGGCCCAGTTGGCGCTGCAGAAGCTGCAGGCGGTGCTTAGGGACCAGGACCAGTAGCGGGGGAATGTCAGCTTCCGGTCGCCCGACGGCGACCGGAAGCCCCGATAACAGAACCCTATCGATAGTGGGCACTCCCACAACACGCCCTCAGCCAAGGAGGCGATGTGAAGCCCTCCGAGTCTGTCGGAGACCCGCTCACCTCTCATTCTCGTTTCGGGAGTGTGATCTGGCCGTTGTGGATTGCGGTGTGGTGCAATCTGCAAAGCAATATCAGGTTGCCAAGCAATGGATAGTTGCACCATTGGAGGCTATGTGGTTCTGTTGTCAGATCTAGGTGGCTTGGTCCTTCGTTTGGGACGGGGTTGGGGTCGTGATGAGGAGATGGCCTTCCTCGACGAGAGGGAATGGTTCCTCGGATACCGGGTCGTGATCCGCGATGACGGCACATGGTGGTTCTCCGGCATTGGGATGGAGTGAATCCTCGCGGCATAGGGTCGGACCTTGGGTGGCCAGTCAGTAGCGGGGTCAGGGGTGACGAGTAGCGTTGCAGTGTTGAACCGTTGGAACGATATGACTCGAACGTCGGTCGCAATATGCGTGGTCGCAGCTCTCCTGGTGTCCTGCGACGCCAGGGGTGAACCAATCTCGCCGTCCGGGGGCACCGAGACGACCAACAGCGAGTCACCATCGGTCACCGCGTCGGCCTCCACAACTGCGGCTGAACAGGTCACGGCGAGCCCATTATCGACGATTGCCAGCGAAGCTCGGCAGTTCGCGACCCTGGAGAACGGAGTGTTCCACGGGCGGGTAGTGACCGTGGACTTTGGTGCGGAGTGGGCGATCGGACCATCCGATGTTGCGGTCAGTGTGGGGGCCCTCGCTGGAACGACTGTTGGT
>JABMPV010000353.1 GCA_013202595.1 bacterium | reverse complement strand
TCGTCGCCGACCGCATGGCGCGGCGGGGGGTCGGCACCGCCATCGTGACGGCAGCAGTCGACGGGGCGCGGCGGGCCGGTTGCGAGTGGATGCATGTCGACTTCGATTCCGAGCACCACTCGTTCTATCTCGATGCCTGCGGGTTCGCAGCAGCCCAGGCCGGACTCATCCAACTCTGAGGGCGGGGCCGGGAAGCCTTGACCCCGGCCTCCGGCATCAGTATCGTGTCGGCAGACAGAAGAACGCGAAAGGGGCCCTTACGGTCCTGAAGTCTGAGCCCGGCAGTAGCCGAGCCAGGGTAGTGATGTGCTACCCTGGCTTTTCGCCGTCTCCGGATCAGCTCTGACGACCAGGGTCCCAACCGATCCGGCCCGCCCATCCATACCGCCCAACCAACACGGAGGAGACCCCCCTTGGCTCGTGCGCGCAGCGAGCGCTTGTCGTTCGCGAAGATTCCCGAGGTTCTGCCACTCCCCGATCTGCTGACCGTCCAACACGATTCGTTCGGTTGGTTCTTGGAACGCGGGCTGAAGGAGATCTTTGACGAGATCTCCCCCATCGAGGACTTCACCGGCTCCCTCGCAATGGAGCTGACCGACCACCGCTTCGACGACCCCACCCTGACCATCGAGGAAGCAAAGGAACGGGATTCCAACTACTCCCGGCCGTTGTTCGTCACAGCCAGGTTCATGAATCGCCAGACCGGTGAGATCAAGGAGCAGCAGGTGTTCCTCGGGGACTTCCCGATGATGACGCCCAACGGCACCTTCATCATCAACGGCACCGAGCGAGTCATCGTCTCGCAGTTGGTGCGCTCTCCCGGCGTCTACTTCGACACTTCAGTGGACAAGACGTCCGACCGCGATGTCTATGCGGCCAAGGTCATCCCCGGAAGAGGTGCCTGGCTCGAGTTCGACATCGACAAGAAGGACACCGTCGGGATCAGGGTGGACCGCAAGCGCCGCCAGATGGTCTCGACCTTCTTGCGTGCTCTCGACTACGCCCAGACCGATGAGGAGATCCTCGATCTCTTCGATGGCGCGGAGGTCATCCGCAACACGCTGGAGAAGGACCCGACCGAGGATCGCGAAGATGCTCTCCTCGACCTGTACCGCAAGCTTCGCCCCGGCGAGCTGACCACGGTGGAGTCGGCGCGTGGGCTGATCAACACGCTCTTCTACAACCCCAAGCGCTACGACCTCACCAGGGTCGGCCGCTACAAGTTGTCACAGAAGTTCGGCCGCGAGATGGACGACCTCGACACGGAGAACTATCGCGATCAGGGGCTCGGGCTGCTGTCGCAGGACGACATCCTCGACACGATCCGGTATCTGGTGCATCTCCATGAGAAGACCGATGGGTATCGCGTCGATGACATCGACCACTTCGGCAATCGCCGCGTGCGTACCGTCGGCGAACTCATCCAGAACCAGATCAGGGTCGGGCTGACCCGTCTCGAGCGGGTCGTTCGTGAGCGGATGACCACTCAGGACCCCGACTCGATCACACCCCAGAGCCTGATCAACATCAGGCCTGTCGTCGCCTCCATCAAGGAGTTCTTCGGCACGTCGCAGTTGAGCCAGTTCATGGACCAGCCGAACCCGCTCGCAGGCGTCACCCACCGCCGCCGTCTCTCGGCGCTCGGACCGGGTGGGCTCTCACGTGAGCGTGCCGGCTTCGAGGTCAGGGACGTCCACTCGTCCCATTACGGGCGCATGTGCCCGATCGAGACGCCCGAAGGGCCGAACATCGGCCTGATCGGGTCCCTCGCCTCGTACGCGAAGGTCAACAGGTACGGGTTCATCGAGACCCCGTACCGCAAGGTGACCAAGGGCAAGGTGACCTCCGAGATCGTCTATCTGACGGCCACGGAGGAAGAGCGCCACGTCATCGCCCAGGCCAACGCCGCACTCGGGGACGGCGGCAAGTTCGTCAACCAGCGTGTGCTGGTCCGTAAGACCGGCGGCGACGTCGACTACGTGCCGCCCACTGATGTGGACTACATGGACGTCTCGCCGAAGCAGGTCGTCTCAGTGGCCACTTCGCTGATCCCGTTCCTCGAGCACGACGATGCCAACAGGGCACTGATGGGCTCCAACATGCAGAGGCAGGCCGTGCCGCTCCTGCGTGCCGAGTCCCCGCTCG
>JABMPV010000352.1 GCA_013202595.1 bacterium | reverse complement strand
CACCCACCATCAGGCCGGCCACCCGATCGACCTCCTCCGTTCGAGCGGTCAGCATGATCACCGGCACGTCTGAATCGCTGCGAATGCGTCGAAGCACCTCGAAACCATCCAGGGATGGCATTCCGACATCGAGGACGACCAGGTCGGGCTTCTCCGCCCGCACTCGCTCCACCGTCTCAGCACCGTCGGCCGTCGTCGACACGTCGAAACCCTCAGCGCGCAGATAGGTGCTGAGCATGACGCGGATGTCCTCCTCGTCATCGGCGATCAGGATTCGCCTGGCTCTCACGATTCACCTCTCAAGCCCCGGGGGTCGAGACAATAGGCCGAGGCCCGGCACCGCGCGTGGGTTCGGTACCGGGCCCCAAGAATGGCAGTGAGCGCCGCTCAGGCGCCCGGATCTGCTCCGAATCCACACGGATGACCGGAGAGACCGGACCCGAACTCACCCATCATCCCGTCCATCCAACCGAAGTGATCACCCACATCCCCACCATCGAACTCACCCATCATCCCGTCCATCTCGACCCACCAACCATCCGATGCCTCTCCAGGCGGGTTCCCCGCCGGGCCCGTCGGCGCTTCGTCGGGTGGGTCGGCCTGCGCAATCGCGGCGATGCCTATCACTGCGATCGCGAGAACGGCGACCATGCTCAGTCTCTTTGCGGTGTTCATGCCTCACCTCATAGGTCTCTGTTGCTTGCATTGCATCAGACGCAGATCAAGGAACGACGGTGTGCCAGATCAAGCTTCTGTAAGACTCGCCGGTCACCGGGAGCCGGTGGCGACGGTCTCCAGGAGCGGAACGATCTGGGCTGTCAACGCTTCGATGGTGGACTCGCCTGCGATCTTGGCCCGCACGATTCCATGGCCGTCGATGATGAAGGTCTCGGGGATTCCGAAGACCCCGTACTCGACGGCAACCCTCGAGCCGGGATCGATCACGGAGTCATAGCCCCGCCCCAACTCGTCGAGGAAGGCAATCGATTCAGCCGGATCGTCCGGGAAGGTCACTCCCAAGAGCACAACGCCCTGCTCTCGAAACGTCGCAGCCGTTTCCAAGAGGTCGTCGTGCTCGAGGCGGCAGCCGACACACCACGACGCCCAGAAGTTCACGATGACCACGTGACCCGCATGATCATCGAGGTTCCAGCTCCCTTGTCGCTCGAGATAGTCCAATGAGATCGACGGTGCCGGTTCACCGATGAGGGGGGACTCGACCAGGCGGGGGTCGGTCCCGAATCTGGAGCCGAGCGTGACGACCAGTAGCAGCAGGAAGAGCCCTGTCACGCCGATCGCAGTGAATCGGATCCACCTGCCGGTACCGAGTGCGCCGTCGTCGGGTTCGGTGAGATCGGCGTCGATCATCGGGGCCTCCTGGGTTGGTCGTTGGATGCAACGGTCACAGCGGCGGCCATCCCAGCCGGGCGAATGCCCTCTGGAGCGGGATGAACAGAGCCTGCCAGGCGCCACTGGTGAACAGGATCCCCACGCCAACGAGCGCCACGCCGCCCGCAACCTCCACCCGTCGGGTGTTTCGCTTGAGCCAGGCAACGGATCGGGTGGCCTTCTGGTACCAGACGGCCATCGCAACGAAGGGGATACCGAGTCCGATGGAGTAGAGCGCCAGCAGGATGGCGCCCCACGCCGCGGTCCCCGTGGCGCCGGCCATCGCAAGGATCGAAGCAAGAATGGGACCGACGCACGGCGTCCAACCGAAGGCGAACCCCATGCCGAGGCCGAAAGCGGCCCGTGGCCCCCGGCTGACTCGGGAGAGATCGAAACGCCGCTCCGAGGCGAGGAACGGGACGCGAAGGACACCGATCGTCGCCAGGCCCATCACGATGATCCCCACCCCCGACACCCTGGTAATCCAGTCGACATTCCGAAGCAGGAGCGATCCGACCACTGCAAACGATGCACCGAGAGCGGTGAAGACAGTGGTGAACCCGGCCACGAACAACAGAGAGGATCTCAGGGCCGTCCTCCGTGCGACCCCCGTTTCGAGATCGGACACCGGAAGCCCCGACATGTAGGCCAGGTAGCCCGGGACGAGTGGAAGGCTGCATGGCGAACTGAACGATATGAAGCCAGCCAGCACCGCCAACAGAGGCAACACGAGGATGGTCACCCGACCGGCCCTCCCCGACCCGGGCGACCGCTACCCGGCCTGGTCACGCCTTTCCCATATCTGCCATGAGCTGCTCGAGCGGCACGAACATCGTCGCGTAGTGCTTCACCCATGAGACGGTTCCATCGCTGCGCACCAGGGCGAAGCTATGCGACGGTCTGTCCGCGTGGCCGTAGACACCGAGCATCCCGTACGCATCCGATACGGTCCGGTCACTGTCGATGAGGATCGGGGACGTGATCCCGAACCTGCGTGCCTCGGCCGTAACGCGCTCCGGCGAGTCGACCATCACCGACACCAACTGGACTCCGTTGGCTTGGAGACCTGCCGCTGCTTCGGGAATCTGAGCGAAGCACCCGTCACAGCCCACACCCATCGAGAAGTACAGCAAGGTGTCGCCGTCTTCCAGCAATCCATCGAGTGACACCGTTGTCCCGTGGGTCGTCGGGAGTGTGAACCCCGGAGCGGGGTTCGCCTCGACATCCGATCCGGGTTCGCCGCCGATGCTCCCGATGACGATCAGCCCAACCACGACTGCGATCGGGATCAGAAACCCGAACCACTTCCATGCCGACGGACCACGTTCAATCGGCGCCTTCTGAGTGTGTCGCGACGGCCGCTGCTTCTTCGGTTGCACTGCCATGGCAGTTCCCTTCTTCCTCTGATTCGTTGTCGAATGGAATACGCCGTCGGCCGGAGATCGCAACGGCAGCGATGGCGAACGAAACCAACCCTGCAGCCACCAGCCAGTCCGGAACCGGTTCGAGCCATCGGACCGCCGGGGCGAGCCGATCCTGGATCCAGGAAGCCATCCCCGCCTGCAACTCGGATGTGAGCGAAGCACCGGTCAGCGCGACGACGATCAGGCCGAGTCCCATCAACCCCATCGCCGCTCCGGCAGCGAGGTTGATCGTGTTCGTTCGGAACGTCCGCCCCCCTGCCTGCCACACGACCTCTCTGCCGCGCAAGCGCTTACTCGCCGCGAGACCTGAGCGATCCCACCACAGAGTCATAAGCAGCAACGGGAACACCATCCCGAACACATAGGCGAGACCGATGACTGCGGCAGCGGGGATGCTGGGCGCCACGGCAGACAGCGTGACGACACCGGCCAACACGGGAGCGCAGCAACTGCTTGCCGCCCCCGAGAACACGCCCAGTGCGAATACGCCGGCCGAGTCGGTGCGCTGAATGTCGGGCGATCCTTTCAGCATCGGGAGCGACCAGGTCTTGCCCGTGAGCGCGAAGACCGCAAGGGCGACGAGCAGGAGCCCACCGATGCCGTATATCGCGCCGTGGAAGCGGAGAAGCGGTCTCGTCAGCAGACCGACGCCGAGTGTGATCGGCACCATGACGAGGGCGATTCCGGCGCCGAAGGTCAGCGTCAGGGGCACCAGTCGCCACCGCCGATTACGGACGGCAGCAGATAGGTAGGCCGGGAACATGAAGACGATGCAGCACGGTGCGAACAGCGCGACTGCGCCGGCCACGAACGCCGCCAGCAGTGAACCCCCTAGGAAGATCCCTTCCATGGCTCAGGTCCTCGCTCTGCTGAGCGTCCGCCGCACCTTGCGCTCCGATATCCGGCCATATCCGAACAGTTCGCCATCGATGACCACTATCGGAGGGAAGGGAACCCTCCACTGTCGCAGCGCCGCGGCGCCCTCCATCGATTCGAGGTCGACCTCACGGACCCTGACATCGAACTCAATCGACAATCGGCGAAACAGATCCCTCGCATCGCTGCAGAAGTGACATCCGGTGCTCGACATCAACAGAACCTCGTGGGCTCGCGGCACCGGAGGAGCCTGTGACGACCCTGCGGACGGCGCCGTCATCGCTGAGCCGCCAGCACCGAACGCCGCTCGACGTACTCGGTCTCATCGATCTCACCGCGGGCGTACCGCTCGTCGAGAATGTCGGAGGCCGAACGCTCCGCCGAGTCCGTGGCACCACCGGTCGGGCCCCATGCTCTGAAGGCAACAAACAGCAAGGCGATGACAACCGCCCAGAAGCCCAGCATGACCAGGGTGCCCCCGCCCCACCCCATGTGTCCCCAACCGGTGTCTGCGAGGACACCTGCGGCACTTGTGAACTCGAACATGGATTCCACACCTCTCTGTGTGGAATTGATTACACCTTCCCCCCATCAAGGGGCGATGTGCTCATCCATCAAGATCTGATGAAGCCCGTGCAGGCCGACACACGACGCACGACTCTCTCTCGGCCGCCCGGGGTGATCTGCATCGCAGTCGGTTCGAAGAGTCAGATCGAATCGGACTCGCACATAACCGAGAACGCAACCGCCGTTCCGGTGCCGACGAGAGAGGTGATCGTCACCTCGCCGCCGACGAGGTCCGCTCGCTCCCGCATGCCAACGAGCCCGAAAGCGGCCTCTCGAGACCGTGCCCTCTCGTCCAAACCGCATCCGTCGTCCTCGATGCGGGCTTCGAATCGCCCGTCCCCGAACACGATTGCGACGGTCGCCACGGTGGCAGCTGCGTGCTTCACGATGTTGTTCAGGGCCTCTTGCACGATCCGAAACGCAGCCAGTTCCACCTCCGAAGGCAGACGGCGGACGGAACCAGCCACCTCAAGGCGCACCTGCTCCTCACCGTGCTTCCCCACCCGCCCGACGAGCCACTCGAGCGCAGGAATCAGTCCGAGATCGTCGAGCATCGGTGGGCGCAGATCCCGGCTCACCCTCCGCATCCCGTCGATCCCGGAGACGGCGAGGCTGCGAAGATCCTCGATCGCAGCGGTGTCGGAGCCTCCCTCCTCGAGATGCCGCTTCAAACGATCGAGCCCGCGCGACAGACCGACCAGGGTATTGGCTTCATCGTGGAGCTCCCTGGAGACCCGCTTGCGCTCCTCCTCCTGGGCTCGGGTCACCGCCTGCACGTGATCCCGACGCATCGTGCGCTCCATCTCGTTGAGCCGAGCGTTCTCCAGGGCCAGTCCCATCTCCTCTGCCACCGAGGCCAGCAGCTCCAGGTCCCGGCTGTTGAGTACCGCGTCACCCGCGGAGACCACAAGCTTCCCCAGTTCCCCACCGGCAGCAACGGGGATCGCGATCAGACCCTCGCCCGGTGGAAAGCCCACGACCGGGTCGTCCCCCGGTCCCGTGGCGCGTTCGCTCCCCTCCCGTCTCGACCGCCTCGCGACGGTCGGCCAGGACTCATCGACCCCTCTGAACGCGGCGGAATCGAGTTGCAGCGCATCGATGAGCTCGTCGAGGACCGCACGGAGGAAGAGCCGCGGGTCGGGTAGGTAGTTGAAGCTCGCCGCGACGTCGCCGAGGAGCGCAAGCCGGCGAGCGCTCTCCTCCGCCCGAATCCGAGATTGCTGTTCTCTCTCCACCACAACAGCCACGACCAGCCCGACCGCAACGACGAAGAGCACCGTTGCGAGCTCGCCGATCCAACCGAACCCGGACAGATGAGCGGTCAGGACATTGGGGAGGGCCAGAGCCACCACGAGCGCGCCGGTGAGCAGTCCGCCTTCGATCCCATAGCGGAGGCTGGCGAATGCCACCGGGATCGCGTAGGCGACGACGGGCAGGTGCCGGGCTCCCTCGTAGAAGGTGGACGGATCAGGTCCGGACTGCCACACCTCGAGCATGGTGTGAACGATGGTCACACCGAACACCCCCGCCTGAACCAGCCAGAAGTCGCGCTCGCCAAGCCTCTGATGGAGCCTCACCTTCCTCCATGAGCCCGGGCGCCAGCCGAGCAGCGGCATCAGGGTCCGCCATCGAGCGAGATCAGGCCCATCCTGAGCGCGGTGGTCACAGCTTCGGTCCGGGACGAAACGCCGAGCGCTCTGAACACGTTTGTGAGATGTACCTCCACCGTTCGCTCACTCAACCCGAGTTCCTCGGCTATCGCACGGTTCGAGCTCCCTGCGGCGGCGAGGTCGAGTACCTCTCCCTGGCGAGGTGTGAGCAGCGCGGCATCGAGGCTCTCCCCACCCGGATCCGATGCGATCGCCGACACGACGGTGGAGGTCAGAGAGGGGTCGAGCACGGCGTCACCCGCCGCGGCGGCGAGAACGCCGGCGACGAGGTCGTGATCTCGCACATGCTTCAGCAGATACCCGCTCGCCCCTGCCCGAATCGCCTCCAGCACATATGCATCCTCATCGTGAACACTGAGGATGACAACGGCCACCTGCGGCCGGCTTCGCTTGATCTGCCGGGTTGCCTCGAGCCCATTCGATGGAGGCATCTCGAAATCGAGCACCGCGACGTCGGGATCGAGTTGCTCGACGATGCGTACGGCAGCCTCACCATCCGCCGCCTCGCCAACGACCTCGATATCGGCATGGCTGTCGAGGATCTCGCGTGTTCCGCGCCTGACCACGGCATGGTCAT
>JABMPV010000351.1 GCA_013202595.1 bacterium | reverse complement strand
GCCTTCGCCACCTGGATCGCTGAGGCACCAAGGCCCCCGACCCCGACGACAGCGACACTCTCACCAGGGGCGAGTCGGCCGCGGCGGAGGGCATGGAACACCGTCGATGTGGAGCACATCATGACTGCGGCCCACTCGAGAGATACCCCGTCCGGCACCGGCACGGCATTCTCGGCGTCCACCACGATCGCCTCGGCATACCCACCCTGACGATTAAACCCGAGCATCTCCCCAGCGACACAGAACTGCTCTGCTCCGCGGATGCATGCCCGGCACCTCCCACAGCGCGAGAGGTAATGGAGGGCGACCCGGTCACCGACATCCACACCGGTGACGCCATCGCCGAGGGCAGACACCACGCCGGCCACTTCGTGCCCCGGGACCAGCGGAAGACCGGGGATGGGCCGGCTTCCGGATCGGTAGTGCACGTCGGATCGGCAGATCCCTGCAGCCTTCACATCGACCAGCAACTGACCCGGTCCGGGAGCGAGATCGGGGAGATCCACTTCCTCGAGAGCCTCTCCCAACCCGGTGATCTGCAAAGCACGCATGTACTACCTCCGCAGGCCAGCCTACGACGTCTGCATGGTCGCTAGCCTCGCTGCTGTGACTGACAGAATCATGGAGATCGGACAGAGGACTGTGGTCGTGTCGAATGCCGACGGCGACCCCTTGTTCCGCCTCAAGGCACTCCACGCCGCAGTCCTGGCAGCAGTGGCCCTGACCACCACCCCGCGGATCACCGCAACCGTGGCGGTCGGCATGCTGTTCAAGGGTCTGACGCTGGACATCGAGGCCGAAGCGGTCTGAGCCGCCTCCTCAGGGCACTCAGCCAGAGTCGACGGCAGGGATCAGCCTGGAGTCTTCGAGCGCGGCCATCCTGTGGCCGGTCCCGGCGAGGTACTCCTGATTCTCCGCCATTGCCAAGAAGGCCGCGACACTCGCATGCCGTACCAGCATGACCACGTCCCACCGCTCATCGATCGGGCCGATCAGGTCGTGACCGCCGGTACCCACGAAGACGACCTCGCCACCGGCCGCAGTGAGAAACGGCATCGTGTGCTCGGCATACCTCTCGTATGCCTCCAGACCCGTGATCGGCCCGTCGGAGGCGAGATCCGGGAGCATCGAATAACCGGCCGTGTCGCGAAAGCGCAGCAGGTCGACCATGACCACCGGCCCGGTGATCCCCCGCTCCAGGAACAGCCTTCAGTTGTCATTGGTCGGTCCGAAGTACATCGGCGGGAACGTACCGGTCGAGCCCCTCTGGAGGTCAGCTGCGCTCGACACCCACCAGCAACCCCGACACGAACAGTGTCTGGGCAGTCAGAGCGACAACGCCTGCAATCGCCAGTCCGATCTCGGCGTCGATGGCAATGGTCACCGGGAAGATGGCGCCCACCACCCAGGCGAGTTGGAACAAGGTCTCCGACCTCGTGAATGCCGCTCCGCGGTGCTCGGGCCGGACCACCTGCTGGAGTAATCCATCGAAGGCGAACTTGGCGGTGCCCCACGCGAGCCCAGCCGCACCGGCGAGGGCGGCTGCGGCGGGCAATCCAAAGAACTGGCCGGCGATGAATGCCGCCGCCGCCTCGATGGCCAATGCGGCCACCACCATCGGCTCCTCCCGCAGGTGGCGCTCCAGCCACGGGGAGATGAACGATGCCAGCCCGAATCCAATACCTGCCGCAGCGATCAGCGCTCCAAAGTCAAGCGCTCCGGCCTCCTGCCCGCGGAACTCGAAGGCAAGGAGCAGGACGAGGAACCCGTTGAGCATCCGCACCCCGGCAGTCGCCAGACGGGACAAGCGCAGGGAGCGGGGGTGGGCGTCACCGGGCACCACGGTTCCCCTCGCCACGGCCCGATCGACCCCTGCCGCCACTGCGTCTTCCTCCGCCTTCCTCCCCGCAGCGCGAGGGTCGGGCAATCCGAGGCCGAAGAAGGCAGACACGACGAATGCGACGGCCGCCAATGCGAGGGTGATGTCGGACGAGATCCAGGATGCCGACCCGCCCACCGCAACCGCCACGAACCCCGCGTAGATGCCGATGCGGGCGAGTTGGGCATTCGCCGCGACCAGAGCCACCGGTTGGGGCAGGGCGACCGGCAGCAGCGCACTCTTGCTGATCCCGAACAGACGTGACAGCACGAGCATCCCGAACGCGAAGGGGAACAGCCACAGCGTGTCCAACCCCACCACGATCATCGCCAGGGCGACGAAGACCCTGAGGGTGGAACTGATGACCAGCATCCCCCTGGTAGCGCCGGGGAACCTGCCGAAGATTCCTCCGAGCACCGGTGCGACGACGGCGAACGGTGCGATGGTGAGCAGGAGGTAGAGAGCGACCTTGTCGCGCGCCTCGCCCGATGGAAGGTCGAAGAACAGGGTGTTGGCCAGGCCGACGGCCACCAGGGTGTCGCCGAGGACATTGGCTCCCCACGACAGCGCCAACTGCTTGAAGGCCGGGCCGTTCCTGCTGAATGCGGCGTCCACCTTCTGGATCGCAGCGCGCGCCGTACGCCGGGGAAGAGAGTGCTGTCGCCGCGGGGCGACATTCCTGCCAGCGTTGCGGTCGGACCAGTCGCTCACAGTGGGGACGGTAGCCGCACGCGTGTGCGACCCGGTGTCCTGTGCGATCGGGTCAGAGAATCGTCGCAGCCAGTTCGGCCAACGGACTGCGGACCGTCCGCTCGAGGGTCACGTGGCCGAAGAGTGAACTCCCCTTCAGCTTCTCGATGAGCGCCGCCGCCCCGCCGAACGGAGAGACGTAGGGGTTGTCCACCTGGGTGAAGTCGCCGCAGAACACCACCTTGGCGTCGGACGAGAGACGGGTGAGGATCACCTTCAGCGTCGGCAACTCCAGGTTCTGGGCCTCGTCGACGATCACGAACTCGCCGGTGATCGACCTGCCGCGGAGATAGGTGATGGCGGCCATCTCGAGTGCGTCACGATCGACCAGCTCTTCGAGAGCGTCCCTGGTAGATCCACTCCCGGCCCCTCCACCGAACAGTGCGTAGAGGTTGTCGTGGACCGCGGCCATCCAGGGAGCGAGTTTGTCATCGAGGTCTCCCGGCAGGAAGCCGACCTCCTGACGCCCCACTGCGACGAGTGGCCTGTACACCGACACTTTGCGATACCGACCCGACTCCAGCACCTGTTCGAGACCGGCTGCCAGAGCCAGGAATGTCTTGCCCGTCCCCGGGGGACCCATGAGCGAGACCGCGGGGATGTCGGGGTCGAGCATCAGATCGAGCGCAAACGCCTGCCTCAAATTCTTGGATTCGACGCCGAACGCCCTGCGGGTGCCGTTCACCCTGCGGATCACCGGATTCGATCCGGACTCCACCACCTGGCCGAGCGCCGACTGGGAGTTGGGGCCCTTCAAGACGATGAATTGGTTGAGGAGCAGATCCTCTCCGTCGAGAGCGACCTTGCCGTCTGCGTAGAGCCTGTCGATCGTCTCGTGGGTGGCGGCCACATCGGCCACACCCGAGTAGGACTCGTCGACGGCCACCGTATCGCCCCGATAGTCCTGGACCGTCACGCCGAGTTGGGCACCCTTGATGCGAAGAGCGGCATCCCGGGTGACGAGCACGGCATCGTCTCCGGCGTCCTGGAGGTTGAGGCACGTCGACAGGAGGCGGTGATCCGCTGTGCGGGGATCGAAGACCTCCGGCAGGCGATCGCTGTTGATGCCATTTGGCTCGATCCGGAGGGTGCCTCCCGACGGCAGCGCCGAGGGTTCGCGCATGCCTCCCGGCTGAGATGCCCCCGCTTCCTCCAGCATCCGGATGGCGCGGCGGGCGTTGGCGCCGACCTCATCCATCCGGGTCTTCTGCCGATCGAGTTCCTCCACCACGACGAGAGGCAGCACGACGTCGTGCTCTTCGAAGCGAAACAGTGAGCCGGGATCGGCCAGGAGAACGCAGGTGTCGAGGACGTAGGTACGCAGTTGGTCGGTACGGATATCCACGGTTCCACCCTGGCCAGCGAGAACGCTAAAAGCAAGGATCACCGCCGATCGGGCGCGCCGGGCCCCGAGGCGGTACCGTGGCCGCCGAGCGCAGGAGGTCACATGCGAGTCGCCGTCGTCGGAGCCGGATCCTGGGGTACTGCAGTCGCCGTCCTAGCGGCTCGTGCCGCCGAGACCACCCTGTGGGCCCGGAGGGATGACCTCGCCAGAGCCATCGATGGTGGTGAGAACACCGATTACCTGCCCGGCTTCGCCCTTCCCGAGGCGCTGCGGTGCACGTCCGACCTCGAAGAGGCTGTGGCAGGCGCCGACGTGCTGGTGATGGGCGTCCCGTCACACGGCTTCAGGTCGGTCCTGCGCGAGGCCGCCCCCTTCATGCGACCGGGGATCCCCGTGGTCAGCCTCTCCAAGGGCATCGAACAGGACACTCTGCAGATGATGACCGAGGTGGTGACCGAGGAAACCGATGCTCCGCCCCATCGCGTCGGCGTCCTCACCGGCCCCAATCTGGCCAAAGAGATCATGGCGGGCCAGCCTGCAGCCTCGGTGATTGCCGTGCAAGACCAGTGGGAGGCCGAGCGCCTCCAGAGCCTGTTCATGGCGCCGACCTTCCGGGTGTACACCAACCCCGATGTGCGCGGCTGCGAATCGGCAGGGGCTCTCAAGAACGTCATGGCGCTCGCCTCGGGCATGGCCCACGGCCTCGGCTACGGAGACAACTCCAAGGCGGCATTGATCACGAGAGCGCTCGCAGAACTCACCCGCCTCGGTGTGGCGCTTGGCGGACAGGCCCTCACCTATGCCGGTCTGGCCGGGATGGGCGATCTGGTGGCGACGTGTTTCAGCACCCAGAGCCGCAACCGCACCGTCGGTGTCGCGCTCGGCGAAGGCGAGGCCCTGCAGTCCATCGTCGATCGAATGCAGATGGTCGCCGAGGGAGTCAAGACCACCAAGGCAGTCCTGGCACTCGCTCACCGAAATGGCATCGAGATGCCTATTGCAGAGATGGTGGGAGGCGTCCTCGACGGCGCCGAACCCATCAAGATGGTCACCAGCCTCATGGGCAGAGCAGCCCGCTCCGAGGTCGAAGGGTCGTAACTCCCCGCCGCGAACGCTCGCGATGCCAATGATGAAGAGCACGAGGCTCCGGGCGTCGCGTGTCCGGAGCCTCGCACCAAAGACTTCGCGCCGGCTACTCGTCGAGTGACGAACAGATCAGATTCAGCTCCATTCGATTCCCGCAGGTGTTGCCGAATGCCTCGTACTCGGAGCCGAGCGGAGACTGGAAGAACAGGTCGTCGCACGCCTCCCCGGAACCTGCCTCGCAGGCATCCCACATTCCGTCGAGATCACCGTCGTCGCCGTACGTGTACGGCCCGTCCACAGATCCCCTGGGCATTGCCAACTCCGTGAAATCCGAAGGCATCTCGCCCGCATCGAAGCCGTTGTCCCCCAACCCTGATCCTGTGTCCGTCAGATCGAATCCGCACTCACCCAACAACTCCAAGGTTCGCAGCGCAACCTCTGGTGACGGTTCCTCGCTCTCCCCGAGAGCCTGAAGGCCATCGATGCCGAACTCGTCCAACATCTTGTCCGTGATGCACTCGGCAGTGGCGCGCGGAATGCCATCTGAGACCATCTCGTCGACGATGGCGCTCTTGGCGATCGCGGACTCCGGACCCGCCGAGTCCCCGTCTCCTCCCCCACATGCTGCAGCCGCCATGGCAATGACCACCATGACGACCATCGATCTTCTCGTCATCCTGATTCCCCTCTTGGTGAGTGTCAAGGGATGGTCGGCGAGGGGTCCCGATGACAACAGGGCCGATTGGCCCTACTGCGAGGCGAGATCCCGGGAAGCGGCACCATCGAGTCTCGGCACTCCCGCCTTCTCTGGTCGAATCCCGCGACGACCGGCGGACCGATTCACAGTGTCTTCTCAGACACCAGCACGCGCGATCCACCTACCGGCCATACGGTCCGGGTCAAGATAGTGCCCAAAGATGCCGAAACACCCAGGGTGAGACCTCGACACCTCTCCGTAGTCGGAGCGGTCGTTGCCCTCGTCGGGGCATTGGCTGCGTCACCGGCGATCGCGCACGAGGATCACGGCGGATCGGCACCCACCAGCCACGTTCCCGCCCCTGCGGCAGATCGTGCCTACGGCGCGATGGTTGCGTATCCGATGGTGTTCCCCGTCCTCGGCGATGATGTCTGGTATTTCGACTCGTTCTACGCACCGCGCTCCAACGGACAGCACCATGCCCAGGACCTCATGGCACCCAAGATGACACCCATCGTGGCCACCAACGCAGGCACCATCGGGTACGTCAACTGGTCGTCCAATCCCAACTACCTCAACCCGGATCGGTGCTGCACCGTCACGGTGCGCCACGACGACGGATGGGAATCCTGGTACATCCATCTCAACAACGACACGCCCGGAACCGACGACGGTCTCGTGTCGGGCATCGCCGAGGGCATCCTGCCGGGTGTGAGGGTCGAGGCCGGTCAGTTGCTCGGGTGGGTGGGCGACAGCGGCAATGCCGAGGAGACGCCTCCTCACCTCCACTATGAGTTGCGGGATCCCGACGACGTCATCGTCAACCCGTATGAGGCGCTTGAGGCTGCCGAGGCGGCGGGCGGATCCAACATCCCCACCTGCAAGGGCATCAATGCCACCGTCACAGACCACGACGGAGACGGAATCATCATCGGGACCGACGGCGACGATGTCATCGTCGGCAGCAGCAGAGCCGATGACATCAGGGGTCTGTATGGCAACGACACGATCTGCGGGCGCGGGGGCAGCGATCTCATCGACGGAGGGCCGGGAGACGACGTCATCCTCGGCGGCGGCGGGGCCGACACGATCGATGGCTATTGGGGAGAGGACGATCTCTACGGCGGTCCCGGCGACGACACCATCGAAGGTCAGCACGGCGACGATCTCATCGACGGTGGATCCGGCAACGATCTGATCCAGGGTGGCCCGGGCAACGACATCATCTGGGGAGGCGATGGAGACGACGTCGTCTTCGGCGCCAATACCGATCCGTGGCCCGAGGAAGATGAGCGTCACCTGATCACCGATCCCGATCACGATCAGATCCACGGCGGCTCAGGGAACGACACCCTCTGGGGCGGATACGACGACGACAAGATCTACGGCGACAACGGGAACGATCGCATCGGCGGCGGCGAAGGCCTCGACCGACTGATCGGCGGCAGAGGCGAGGACCACATGTCGGGTGACGACGGCGACGACGTCCTCAACGGTCACTCTGGCAACGATCAATTGTTCGGGAACGACGGAGACGACAACCTCATCGGCGGCGACGGCGCGGATCAGATCAGCGGCGATTCGGGAGACGACATCCTGCGCGGCGGGCGTGACGACGACGCCCTCGACGGTGGCGACGGCGCGGATCAGATCAACGGCCATTCGGGTCGGGACACCATATTCGGTGGACCGGGCGACGACGTCCTGTTGGGAAGCCACGGCTCAGACAGGGTCGCAGGAGGCGACGGCAACGACAGCATCGACGGTGGACGGGACGACGACATGCTCTTCGGAGACACGGGCAACGATACGGTGTCCGGGTCGGCCGGAGACGATGTCCTCTCAGGCGGTGGCGGCACCGACGTGCTTCGTGGCGGCACCGGCGCCGACGTCCTCAGGGGATCGGCCGGCGGAGACACCCTCCTCGGCGGCCGGGGTGACGACAACCTCTCCGGCGGCTCAGGCATCGACCGGTTCAACGGTCAGGGCGACGTGGACACCTGCGCCGCCGAACCGAACGAGGTCGCCATCAACTGCGAACTCTGATAGATCAGCCCACTACCGGGCGGCGCTGCTCGGCTTCATCGACTGCCCTGCGCTGCTCCGCTCTCGAGTGGTCGAGGATCGCCAGGAACATCCGCTCCACATGATCGGGATCGATGCCGGCAGCGGATGCCTCGGTTCTCACCTCTCCGAGCAACTCCGCCTCCCTGTCCGGTGAGCGCAACGGCAAACCCGTGTCGGCCTTCATGAGGCCGATCTCGACGGAGTTCCGCAATCGTCTGGCCAGCAGATGAACCAGATCGCGGTCGATCCGGTCGATTTCGTCGCGCAGTCTGGGAACCCCGAGCGCATCCATCAACGCCAGGTACCCCATCTCGTCGAGATGCCTCGCACCTTCGATCAGTGCTTCGGCCGGCCTGGGGTGCACCTCGACGATCAGGCCGTCGGCACCGGCGGCCCGTCCGGCAAGGGCAAGGGGGACGATCAAATCGGCCCTTCCCGAGGCAGCACCCGGAGCGATCACGACCGGAAGATGGCTGATGCGCTGGATCTCCGGGACCGCGGCGATGTCGAGAGTCGATCGGGTGCCGGGATCGAACGTCCTGATGCCTCGTTCAACCAGCACGACGTCAGGGTTTCACGCACCGAGGATGTACTCGGCCGCCATCAGCCACCCGTCGAT
>JABMPV010000350.1 GCA_013202595.1 bacterium | reverse complement strand
GCTCTACGCCTATTGCGAGGCGACGGTCCCGAGAGTCACCGTGATCACCAGAAAGGCCTACGGCGGCGCCTACGTGGTCATGAACTCACGATCGGTCGGCGCCGATGTGGTGTTCGCGTGGCCGACAGCGGAGATCGCAGTCATGGGCGCCCAGGGCGCGGTCAACATCATCCACCGCCGCGACATCGCCGATTCGGACGACCCCGAAGCCAAGCGTGTCGAGTTGATCGAAGACTACGAGCGCCAATTCTCCAACCCGTATGTGGCCGCCGAGCGCGGACTGGTCGACGAGGTCATCCAGCCGCGGGAGACCCGATACCGGCTGATTCAGGCATTCGACATGCTGCGCAGCAAGCGCGGGAGCCTCCCGCCGAAGAAGCACGGCAACATCCCGCTCTAGCCGGCCGCCGGCACCCCACAACGATTTCGAGGGCCCTGAGGGCCCCCGAAAAGGATTTCGACTCGCTGCCCGCAGGGCAGCCGATTTCTGCCCGCAGGGCAGCCGATTTCAGCCCGCAGGGCAGCCGATTTCAGCTGTAGTACTGGTGGCGCTGGCGGTTGCCGCGACCCTTGCCCGATTTTCCGGAATGGTTCTTCGGACGCTTCATCGGCCTGGTCCTCGGCTTGGGTCGAACCGACGGATCGATGCGAAAGCCACCCTCGGACAGTTGGGCAGTATCGGGCTTGGTGAACGGTGCGTCGATGCCGATCGAACGCTGGAGCGCCTTGGTGGCACCGACGACCTCTTCGCTCACCAGCGACAGGACGACACCCGATGCGCCGGCCCTGGCGGTGCGGCCGGACCTGTGCAGGTACGCCTTGGCGTCGTCGGCAGGATCGAAGTGGATGACCGTCTCCACGCCGCTGACGTGGATGCCTCTGGCCGCCACATCGGTGGCGACGAGTGCTGCCACCCTCCCGTCGGCGAACCCCTTGAGGGCCCTGGTGCGCTGCGACTGGCTGCGTCCGCCATGGATGGAGGAGGCCGACACTCCGGCCTGCTCGAGTTGCTTGGCCACACGATCGACGCCGCGCCTCGTCCGGCAGAAGACGATCGCCGGTCCACCGGCCTCGATGACCGCTGCAGCCTCGGCGATGCGCTCCTTGGCACCGACCTTCCAGAAGTAGTGCCTGGCGTCGCTGTGGTCGTCGAACTCCGAACCGACCGAGTGAGTGACGGGATCCTTCTGATAGCGCTTACGGAGCACTGCGACATCGCCGTCGAGTGTTGCCGAGAACAGCCAGGTCACTCGTGATCTGGGGGTCAGGTCGAGGATCCTCTTCACGTCCGGGAGGAATCCCATATCGGCCATGCGGTCGGCTTCATCGATGACCGCCATCTGGACGGTCGACAGATCGACATGACCCTGCTCGATGAGGTCGAGCAGGCGGCCGGGGCAAGCGACGAGCACATCGACGCCGCGGCGCAGTGATTGGATCTGGGGGCCGTAGCCGACGCCTCCGTAGACAGAGCCGATGAACCGGCGCCTCGTCTTCCCGAGAGGAAGGAGTTCGCGGCGGATCTGCTCGGCCAATTCGCGGGTCGGTGCGAGCACGAGTGCCCGCGGCTTGTTCGGGGTGCTCTTGGCGACGTTGGTCAGAATCGGGATGCCAAAAGCGAGCGTCTTGCCCGATCCGGTGGGTGCCCTGCCGCTGACGTCGCGGCCGGCGAGGGCGTCGCGGATCACCGCGGCCTGAATGGGAAAGGGCTCCGTGATGCCCTGGCGGGAGAGCGTGCCGACGATGTCGTTCGGCACGCCGAGGTCGGCGAAGGTCGTAGTCATAGCTTGTGTCATCCCCTCGAGAGGTTGTGGTTGACCCGGGAGTTCCCGGGGAGGGGCGTGACGAGGCGAATCAAGCCGCTGCGAATGTGTCCGACGCCGGATCATCACCGGAGGGAGCGCTCTCTCGAAGTGCGCGCTCAGCCTCTCACCCGGTGTGGCGTCGGCGGGAACCATAACAGGGTCGTGGTCCCCAACCCAACATCGGACGAAGAGAGGGCGGTCTCGGGCGGCGCTCTCTAGGATGTCCGCCATGGAATCGGTCCTCGTAGCCAACCGCGGAGAAATCGCGGTCCGGGTCATCCGCGGTGCCAAGGAAATGGGCATCCGCACCATCGCCGTGTACAGCGAACTCGATCGCGATGCAGTCCACGTCAAGCTCGCAGACGAGGCGTGGAACATCGGCCCGGCGCCCGCGTCTGAGTCATACCTCTCTATCGACTCGATCCTGCGGGTTGCCGAGGAGGCCAACGCCTCGGCCATCCATCCCGGCTACGGGTTCCTCGCCGAGAACGCAGAATTTGCCAGACGCGTCATCGAGGCGGGTCTGATCTGGGTCGGCCCGCCGGCCGAGGCCATTGTCACTATGGGCGACAAGATCGCCAGTCGCCTCGCTGCAGGCGCAGCAGGCGTCCCGGGCGTTCCGGGCACGCTGGAGCCGCTCACGGACCCCGCAGACGTCAAACGCCTCGGTGCCGAGTTCGGATACCCCGTTGCAATCAAGGCCGCCCACGGCGGCGGTGGCAAGGGGTTGAGGGTGGTGGAATCCGAGGCCGGCGTCGATGCTGCCTTCGAAGCCGCCCGACGCGAAGCCGACGCCTACTTCGCCAACCCCGAGGTGTACCTCGAGAAGTATCTCGTCCACCCCCGGCACATCGAGGCGCAGATCATCGTCGACACCCACGGCACCGGGGTCTTCCTCGGCGAACGTGATTGCTCGCTGCAGCGGCGCCATCAGAAGCTGGTCGAGGAGTCGCCGTCATCGATCGTCTCGGACAAGCAGCGGGCCGCTATCGGGAAGGCGTCCCTGGCGGTCGCCGCAGCAGCCGGATACGTCAACGCCGGCACCGTCGAGTTCCTGATGGACACCGAGGGCGACTTCTTCTTCCTCGAGATGAACACGCGCCTGCAGGTGGAGCACACCGTCACCGAGATGGTGACGGGGATCGACCTCGTCCAGGAGCAGCTGCGCGTGGCGATGGGCGAACCGCTGTCGTTCTCTTCGGTGGAACAACGCGGCCACGCGATCGAGTTCCGGATCAATGCGGAGGACCCGGCAACGGGGTTCCTGCCGTCACCGGGCCACATCTCGGAGTATCGCGAGCCGGGCGGGTTCGGCATCAGGGTCGACTCGGGATATCGAGACGGCAACGACGTCAGCCAGTACTACGACAACCTGGTCTCGAAGCTCGTCGTGTGGGGCAGGGACCGCAACGAGGCGATCGCCCGATCGAAGCGAGCGCTGGCCGAGTATCACATCGCAGGAATCGCCACGACGATCCCATTCCACCTGCTCGCCCTCGAGCACCCCGACTTCGTGGCGGGCACCCATCACACCAGGTCGGTCGAAGACGACATGGACCTCTCGAAGATCACGCACCCCGCCGCCCCCCAGGAGCCAGAGGACGAGGAGCTCGCCGAGAAGTCGATGACCGTCGAGGTCGGCGGCCGGCGCTTCACCGTGAAGCTCTGGACGCCCGAGGTGGTCGCACCGGCACCCGCAGGGCGGAGGATGCCGCCGAGGCGCCGCCCTCCCAAGCTGGCCAAGAGCGAATCCGCCACAGAGGGCGAAGGCGTCGTGACGGCTCCGATGCAGGGGACCATCGTCAAGGTGCATCACAAGGCGGGCGAAGTGGTCGAGGCTGGCGACTCCATGTTCATCCTCGAGGCGATGAAGATGGAGAACGAGGTCAAGGCACCCGTCTCCGGGGCCATTGTCGACCTCAGGGTGCAGGCCGGCGACAAGGTTGTCGGCGGTCAGGTCCTCGCCATCGTCCGCTAGCGGGAATCGTCCGCCAGCGGGAATCGTCCGCACGCGGGAATCGTCCGCACGCGGAGATCGTCCGCACGCGGAGATCAGGCCACGGCGATGAGGACGATTCCCAGTGCAGCCAGCGTCAGCCCGGCTCCCTGCAGCGCCGTGATGCGCTCCCGCAGCACGATCCAGGCCAGAGCGACTGTGACGACCGGATACATCGACGAGATCACCGAGACCAGCGAGAGCAGGCCGTCGCGCAGCGCCACGATGTAGAAGGCGTTCGCCGACATGTCCATGACCCCGACCACCAGCGCGATACCGGTGACTTCCCTTCCCGGAAGCAGAGGCCTGCCGCGAACCAGGGCCGCCACCGCGACCGCGGGGATCGAGACCGCCCTGGCGGCCACGAGCGGCCACATCCCCGAGACGTGAGTGGTGTTCTCCATGAACACTCCGAACATCCCGAAGAGCGCCCCGGCCACCGCGCCGAACATGACCGCCCTGCGGACACCGGCCGGATCGCCCTTGGCCCCATGACCTGCGGATGCGAGCGCCACAGCCGGCACGGCCACCGCGATTCCCAGCCAGGCCACTCCGGACGGGCGCTCACCCAGGAGCGTCACCCCGGCGAGAACGGGGACGATGGCGCCCACTACCGCCGTGACCGGAGCCGCCACGGAGATGGGGGTGGTGGCGAGTGCAAGGTAGAGGACCACCAATCCGCCGACGCCGACGATCCCTGCCGCAGCCCCCCACCACATCTCGGCTGCGATTGCTTCGCCCGAGCCGATGGTCAGCACGAGGACCAGCACGGCAGCGAGTCCCGCGAGATGGGACAGGAAGACCACGGACTCGGGAGCCGCACGCCGTGTGGCGAATCCTCCCGTGAAGTCGGACGATCCGAACAGAAGTGACGACAGCGCAGCGAAGAGGACGGGCATGCGAACAGGAGCCTACGGGACCACAGGAGGTCCCATGCCGCCGATCACCCCGGTCTCTGAAGACATCGGGAACCGCAGAGAAACCGCCGACTCGATCAGTCTGCGGCGTCCGACAGGCTCTCGGCCAGCGACGGGTGGACCATGAGCGTCTCGGCGAGCACATCGGTGCGCAGCCCTGCCTTCACGGCGAGCGCCAGGATCCCGATCAACTCCGAAGCGTGATGGCCGACGATGGTCCCACCGAGCACCACGTGGGTGGCCGGGTCGCTGATGACTTTTACGAATCCCCTTGGCTGGCCCTGGATGAGCGAGCGAGGATTGGCGGCGAACGGGACCTTCGTGAGGCGGACCTTGCGCCCCTCGGCGGCGGCATCGACCTCTTCGAGGCCCACAGATGCGATCTCCGGTTCGGTGAAGATGGCCTGGGCGGCCTTGCCGAGGTCGAGCGGGGTGACGGTCCGCCCCATCAGATGGTGAGCGATCTTCCGCCCCTGCATCGAAGCGACCGAGGAGAGCGGCAATTGGCCCGTCACATCGCCTGCTGCATAGATGTGGGGCACGTTGGTCCGCTGATACTCATCGACGGGTACGTGGCCCCGATCGGTCACGATGCCTATCTCGTCGAGGCCCATGTCGGCGCTGTTGGGGACGGACCCCACGGCCAGCAGGACGTGGGACGCCCTGATGCTGCGCCCGTCCTCTGTGGTGACGACCACTTCGCCGTCGTCCCGGCGCGCGCCGTCGGCTCGCGAGCCTTTCATGAGCCGGACTCCCCTTTCGAGGAAGTCCTCCTCGAGCACCGCCGCCACCTCGGGATCCCGATGGGGAAGCACCTGATGGCGGCTCACCAGCAGGGTGACCTGGGACCCGAGCGAGGAGAAGATGTGGACGAACTCCACGCCGGTGACGCCCGAACCGACGACCACGACGTGCTCGGGCACGGCACCGAGGTGATAGGCATGGCGGGTGGTGATGATTTGCTCGCCGTCGACCTCGGCCCACGGTGGCTCCCACGGCCGCGATCCGGTGGAGATCAGGGCGACATCGAACTCGATGCTCCTACTGCCGGTCTCGGTGACCACGTCGGCGGTGTGGGCACCCGTGAATCTCGCTCTCCCGGCGATCAGGTCGACCGCCTGGGACTCCAGCATGCCTGTGAGACCCGCCACCAGCCTGTCGGTGATCGCCTGGCGCCGTTCCGTCAGGCGAGCCATGTTGACCTCGAACTCCCCGGGGTCTGCGAACCCGAGGTGCCCACTGGCGCGCACATTGGCGAGTCGCATCGATGAGGCGACCATCGACTTCGAAGGGATGCAGTCCCACAGGTGGGCCGCTCCACCCAGCACCGAGGCCTCCACGAGCGTGACATTCGCCCCCAGGGATGCAGCGATGGTGGCCGCTGCCGTGCCGGCGGGACCGCCGCCGACCACGAGGAATCTGATGCCGTCGTCTCTGGATGTCATGAAGCGGGACGGTAGCGGCCGAAGACCCCTGCCAGGGTCGCCGATACCTCACCAAGCGTCGCTCCGCCGCCCAGCGCCGCCTTCATCGGGTACAGCAGATTGCCCCCGTCGCGAGCAACCCGTTCGACATCGGCGAGGGCACCATGGACGAAGCCCGCATCCCTGCGTTCTCGAACCCCCTGGACCCGCGCCGTCTGGGCCCGCTCCAACTCGGGATCGATGCTGGTGACCGGGACGTTGGCTTCGGCGTCGTCAGTGAACCGGTTGACACCCACCACGATCAGATCGCCGGCGTCCTGGCTTCTGGCCGTCCGGTAGGCGGCATCCTCGATCATTCGCTGCACGACACCGGCCTCCAGTGCCGCGACGGCCCCGCCGGCGGCGTCGACCTCGCGCAGCACACGGACTGCAGCATCCTCGACCCGGTCGGTGAGGCTCTCGATGAAGTACGACCCGGCCAGCGGGTCTACCGTTCGGGCTACTCCAGTCTCATTGGCAATTATCTGCTGTGTCCGGAGGGCTAACTTAACTGCCGGTTCCGTCGGCGTGCAATAGGCTTCATCCATGGAGCAGGGGCTGAGAACCTGGCATCCGCCCAAAACAGCGGCCAGCGACTCAATTGCTACCCGGACGATGTTATTCATTGGCTGCTGGGCAGTCAGGCTGCTGCCAGCAGTCATAACG
>JABMPV010000026.1 GCA_013202595.1 bacterium | reverse complement strand
GGCTGTGCCTGGGCCAGGACGTCTCCGGCCATCCGGCCGTTGCCGACCTGACCGCGATGCCCCACCTGCTCATCGCCGGCACGACCGGCTCGGGCAAGTCCGTCTGCGTCAACGCCATCATCACCGCGCTGCTTCTCCAGAAAACGCCCGATGAACTAAAGTTCCTGATGGTGGACCCCAAGCGGGTGGAGTTGACGGGGTACGGCGGCATTCCGCACCTTTTGTCAAAGGTCGTGGTAGAGATGGAGCGGGTGACGGGCGCGCTCCAGTGGGTGCTGCGCGAGATGGATGGGAGATACCGCCGCTTCTCCGAGGTGCGCGCTACCCACATCCGCGACTATAACGAGCACGTCGCGCCGCGCCTGGGCGAAACACGGCTGCCTTACATCGTGGTCGTCATAGACGAACTGGCGGACCTGATGATGATGGCCCCACAGGAGACGGAGCGCGCCATCTGCCGCATCGCACAGATGGCGCGGGCAACCGGCATCCACCTGGTGATCGCCACCCAGCGACCCTCGGTCGACGTCATCACCGGTGTCATCAAGGCGAACGTCCCCTCGAGGCTGGCGTTCTCGGTGGCCAGCCAGGCGGACAGCCGGGTGATCCTCGACATGAACGGCGCCGAGAAACTGGTCGGCCTCGGCGACATGATCGTGGTGACCTCGCGTGACCCGAAGCCCGAGCGGGTCCAGGGGGCCTGGGTGGGCGAGGAAGAAGTCCATGCGGTGGTCGATTGGGTCCGTCAGCAGCAGCGAGCCGCCTACGAGGACACGGTGTTGGAGGCAGTCGAGGCGGCAGCCTCGGAAGGCGGCGGCGGCGACGACTACGACGGCGAGGACCGGGTGATCGTTCGCGAGGCGATCGAACTGGTGATTCGCTCCCAGCTCGGATCGACCTCGATGCTGCAGCGCAAACTCCGAATCGGCTTCGCCAGAGCCGGCAGGGTGATGGACATCCTCGAGCAGCGCGGCATCGTCGGCCCCTCGGAGGGATCCAAGGCTCGGGAGGTCCTGGTCTCGGTCGAGGATCTGGGGGAGATCCTCGGCGAGAGCGCCGGAGTCTGATCGGGGCGGTCGGGGCGACCCTCCGGCCCCGAATCCAAGATCGACGGGGCGGCAGCGACGACCCCAATGAGTTCCGGGATGTCGGCGACATCCCCGGTGGGATTCCGACCACCTGATCCGACATCGGGCTCTCCGCCTGGTTCGGGAGTGCGGAGGCGCTGGGGCACTCTGCAGTGCTCTGCGAGTAGCCCCCACCGACCTGTGGCGGGGGCTACTCTCCCCCTCCGCCATGGAACAGCGCTGCATCCTCGATCCTGAAGGAAACCTCATCTCAGAGGCCCCGGTGGGCCTCGACGAGACCGAGCGCCTGTTCGACGCGATGCTCACCGCCCGCCTGTACGACAGGAAATGCTCTGCGATGCAGCGCCAGGGCCGCCTCGCGACCTACGCGCCCTACGAGGGTCAGGAGGCCGCGCAGATCGGGAGCGCTGCGGCGCTGCGGCCAGGCGACTGGATGGCAGGCACCTATCGGGACGCGGCTGCCATGTGGATGCATGGATACCCGTTCGTGAACCTGCTGCTGTTCCGCATGGGAGACGAACGGGGTGGATGCCCGCCCGAGGACGTGTTCATCCTCCCGCCGTCCATCACCGTCGGGGGTCACATGATCCACGCGGTCGGCCTCGCCTGGGCGTCGCTCATCAAGGGTGACGACCGGGTGGCGATCACGTACTTCGGTGACGGGGCGACCTCTGAAGGCGATTTCCACGAGGCGATGAATTTCGCCGCGGTGTACGAGACGCCGACGATCTTTGTCTGCCAGAACAACCAGTACGCCATCTCCATGAGCCGCGAGGGTCAGACGCGATCGGCCACGATCGCCGGGAAGGCCGACGCCTACGGGATGCCGGGCGTCCTGGTGGACGGCAACGACGTCCTGGCCATGCTGGCCGTGACCACCGAGGCCGTCGATCGTGCCCGTTCGGGAGGCGGGCCGACGCTC
Source organism: bacterium (assembly GCA_013202595.1). Classification (GTDB taxonomy): domain Bacteria; phylum Actinomycetota; class Acidimicrobiia; order Spongiisociales; family UBA11373; genus JABMPV01. The sequence continues at coordinate 2,635 of JABMPV010000026.1, read as the reverse complement.
ATCGAGGCCTTCACCTACCGGGCCGGTCCTCACACCACAACAGACGATCCACTCAGATACCGGCCTGCAGAGGAAGTGGACGAGTGGTCACATCGCGATCCGATCGTCAGGGTGCGCCGGTACCTCCAGCACAACGGACGCTGGGACCACGATCGCGAACAGACGGTGCTCGATGGCGTTGCAGCGGCCATCGAGGCGGCAGTCGCCGAAGCCGAGGCAACCGATCCGTACACGGCCATCGAGGTGTTCGAGGCCATGTATGCCGAGCCGACTCCAGTGCTGAAGGCACAGCGTGACGCCCTCTTGCGGGATCAGGGGAGCGCCTGATGCCTGAGATGACCGTCGCTCTCGCACTCAACGACGCCCTCCACATCGCCCTGCGAGACGACCCGGCCACCGTGGTCCTCGGAGAGGATGTCGGCAAGGCGGGAGGCGTGTTCCGGGTCACGGACGGCCTTCAGCAGAGGTTCGGAGCGGACAGGGTCGTCGACACGCCCGTCGCCGAGTCGGGGATCGTGGGTGCGGCCTTCGGACTGGCCATCGCCGGGCTCAAGCCGATCGCCGAACTCCAGTTCATGGGGTTCTCCTATCCGGGCTATGACCAGGTGATCAGCCATGTGGGGCGCATCCGCAACCGCTCCCGCAGTCGATTCACCGCCCCCATGGTCATCCGGATGCCCTACGGAGGCGGCATCGGTGCTGCCGAGCACCACAGCGAGTCCACAGAGGCCATGTACGCGCACACGCCTGGGATCAAGGTGGTGGTCCCGTCCCGGCCGTACGACGCCAAGGGACTCTTGCTCGCGGCGATCGAGGATCCGGACCCGGTGATCGTGCTGGAGCCGATCAGGGCATATCGGGCGATCAAAGAGGATGTGCCTGCAGAGCGATTCGCGGTGCCCATAGGCGAGGCCTCTGTGGTTCGCGAGGGATCAGACCTCACGATGATCTCGTACGGGGCCATGATGCGCGACACGCTATCGGCTGCCGACTACCTCGAGGACGACGGTGTCTCGGTGGAGGTCGTCGATCTCAGGACCCTGTCGCCGCTCGATCACGAGACCATCGTCGCCTCGGCCAAATCCACGGGAAGGGTGGTGGTCGTGGTGGAGAGCCCGCGTACGGCCAGCCTCGCCAGTGAGGTGGCAGCCATCGTCGGAGAACGAGCCCTCTACTCCCTCCTGGCGCCCGTCGAGCGGGTGACAGGACACGACATCGTGGTGCCGCTAAAACGTGCCGAGCGCCACCACATCCCCGACGCCGGGCGGATCGTCGCAGCGGCCCGTCGCACTTTGGAGGCCTGATGGCGCTGGAATTCCGACTGCCCGACATCGGTGAGGGTCTCGCCGAGGCCGAAGTCGTCCGTTGGCTGATAGAGGTCGGTGGCGAGGTCGCCATGGATCAGGCGGTCGTCGAACTGGAGACCGACAAGGCCGTGACGGAGATCCCGGCGCCGCGCGCCGGTGTGCTGCTCCATCAGGGTGCCGCAGTCGGCGAGATCATCGAGATCGAATCGCTGCTCATGGTGATCGGCGACCCGGGAGAGACGTGGGAGCCCGGGTCGGCTCGAGCGGCGGTGGTGGAGGTACCCATCCAACGCGTGGCAGAAGCGGCTCCGATCGTCGGGACCCTGGAGGAGAGCGCCCCGTCGGGCATGACCGAGGCGCTGCCCCAGGTGCGCCGTCTTGCTGCAGAGCTCGGATTGGACCTCGTCGGCATCTCTGGTTCGGGCCCCGGCGGTCGGATCACCAGGGAGGACGTCGAGGCGGCTGCGGGAACGTCGGTCCCCGTGGAGCGGGTGCGTCTTTCGCCGATCCGGCGCACCATCGCCCGCAACCTCACCAGGTCGTGGCAGCAGATCCCACACGTCACCACCTATGCCGAGGCGGACGCTGCCTCGCTGCTCGAGGAGCGGGCTGCGCTGGCAGCCACGGGTATCCCCATTCCCCTCGAAGCCCTGGTCATCGAGGCGGTCACGCCGCTCCTGGTGGAATATCCCGAATTCAACGCCGGTCTCGACGGTGACGATCTGGTGCTGCGCAAGCACTACGACGTCGGCTTTGCGGTCGACACCGCCGATGGTCTGATGGTTGCGGTGGTGCGGACCGCCGACTCGCTCAGCGTCGAGCAGATCGGCGACGAGGTGGTTCGCCTCGCGTCGGCGGCGAAGAATCGCACCATCGATGCTGCCGAAATGCGAGGCGCGACGTTCACGGTCTCCAACATCGGCGCCGTCGGAGGTGGATACGGCACCCCCGTCATCCCGTGGGGCACGACCGCGATTCTCTCGATCGGTCGAGCAGACCCGAAACCGGTGGTCGTTGATGGTGTGATTGCCATTGGTCGACGGTTCCCGCTGAGCCTGTCGTACGATCATCGGGTCATCGACGGGGCAATGGGCCGCCGATTCCTGACCGGAGTGGTGGCCGCCATCGAGGAGGTTGGACGGTGACCGATATCGACGCAGTGCTCCACGAATTGGCGGAGATCTCAGAGCGGCTCCATGAACTCCCCGAGACCGCGCGAGAAGAGCGTGCCGGCCTCCGCCGGAGGCGCGAGGAGTTGCGGGCCGAGGCTCGCAGCACTCATGAGGAGAGCCCGGATGAGATGCGCGAGGAATTGCGTCGTCTCGAGC
>JABMPV010000349.1 GCA_013202595.1 bacterium | reverse complement strand
GAGCACCTCGAAGCCATCGACTGCATCGCCACAGATCACGCCCCCCACACCATTGCAGAGAAGGACGGCCCCAACCCACCGCCGGGATTCCCCGGATTGGAGACCGCTCTCCCGCTGCTCCTCGGAGCCGTCCACGAGGACCGCCTCAGCATCGACGACGTCGTGGACCGCCTCTCCACCAATCCGAAGCGGATCTTCGACATCCCCGAACAGCCCGACACCACCGTGGAGGTCGACTCCGACGCCCGGGTCACCCTCAGCGGCGCCGCCAGCCACACCCGGGCCCGCTGGACACCGTTCGAAGGGATGGTGACCCGCGGCCGGGTCACAACGGTGACCCTCCGCGGCCAAACGGTGTTCCGCGACGGCCAGGTCATAGCCACCCCCGGCACCGGAAGAAACATACGAGAGGAGGAGCAACCGTGACACGAACCCACCTGCCCTTTGGAGACAAGCGAGACTCGGCGTTCTATGGGACCGACATCGTCTCGGTGTCGCAATTCGACAAGGACGACCTGGACTACATCTTCGAGGTCGCCCACGAGATGCGGAACATGGTCGCCCGGATCGGGGCCTTCGACCTCCTCAAAGGCAAACTGCTCGCCAACCTGTTCTACGAACCATCCACCCGCACCTCGTCGTCCTTCACGGCAGCGATGGAGCGGCTCGGCGGCGGTGTCATCTCGATCAACGAGGTCCGCTACTCATCGGTCTCAAAGGGCGAATCGCTCCCCGACACCGTCAGGACCCTCGAACGCTATGCCGACGTGATCGTGCTCCGCCACCCCGACGTCGGGGCCACCGCCCTGGCAGCCCGGTACACCACCAAACCCATCATCAACGCAGGCGACGGGGTCGGCGAGCACCCCACCCAGGCGCTCCTCGATCTGTTCACCATCCGGGAAGAACTCGGCGACGTCGACGGGCTCACCGTCACCATGGTCGGCGACCTCAAGTACGGCAGGACGGTCCACTCGCTTGCCAAGCTGCTGTCCGGCTTCGACGTCAACCTGCAGTTCGTGTCACCCGACATCCTGCCGATGCCCGACGACATCCTCGCGGGTCTCGACGAATCCGGGGCACCCTACGAGCAGCTGAACTCCCTCGACAGCGTCATCGCCGGCACCGACGTCCTGTACGTCACCCGGGTGCAGCGCGAACGCTTCGACGACGAGGCCGACTACGACAGGGTCAAGAATGAGTTCGTGATCGACACCGATACCCTCACAGCGGCCAAGCAGCGGATGATCGTGATGCACCCCCTGCCCCGGGTCAACGAGATCACCATGGAGGTGGACGACGACCCCAGGGCCGCCTACTTCAGGCAGATGGAATACGGCATGTACGTGCGGATGGCCCTGCTGGCGATGGTGCTCGGTAAGGCATGACCGGCTTCTTCGCCGCGCTCGAGGAGCGGGCCCGGGCCGCCGGGTCGCTCCTCTGCGTGGGGATCGACCCCCGGGCCCGGTCCGCATCCGAGGCCCGGGATATCTCTCTCCGCCTGATCGGCCAGACGGCCCACGCAGCCGCAGCGTTCAAACCCAACTCGGCGTTCTTCGAAGCGTTCGGACCCGACGGGATCGAGGCCCTGATAGAGGTCGTGGCGGCCATCCCTGACGAGATACCCGTGATCCTCGACGCCAAACGGGGAGACATCTCATCGACGGCAGCCGCCTACGCCACCGCCTGCTTCGACGTCATCGGAGCCGGTGCAGTGACCCTCAACCCGTACCTCGGCCGCGACGCCATCGACCCGTTCCTCGATCACGCCGGCCGCGGGGTCTGGGTCTTGAGCCGGACCTCCAACCCGTCGGGAGCCACCTTCCAGGACGCCCCCTTCAGAGGCGACGCCTGCCTGGCCGATGCGGTCGCCATCGAAGCGGCCTCCTGGGCGGGTCCCGACCGGCTCGGCCTGGTGGTCGGAGCGACGGCGCCAGGGGCATTGCAATCGGTGCGGGCAGCGGTGCCCGAGCACTGGATCCTCGCACCGGGCGTGGGCGCCCAGGGTGGGGATCCCAACGCAACCGGAGCCGCCCTCCGCGACGACGGCCTCGGAGTCCTCGTACCCGTATCGCGCAGCGTCGCCGACGCGACCGACCCCGGTGCCGCAGCAGCCGACCTGCGGGATGCACTCGCCAGACTCAAACCACCACCCCGCCGCCGCCGCCCCGGACTGGCGGGCGAACTCCACAGCACCGGATGCATCCGGATCGGGGAGTTTGAACTGAGATCGGGGATTATCTCACCGCTGTATGTCGATCTCCGCCGCCTCACCGCCAGCCCCACCCTCCTCCGACACGCCGCCGCTGCGATCGCCGCTCTCACCGCCGACGTCCCCTTCGACCTGCTCGCGGCCGTCCCCTACGGGGCGCTGCCCCTGGCCACTGCGGTGGCGCTCCAGGCCGGGATGCCCCTGATCTGGCCCCGCAAGGAAACCAAGGCACACGGGACCGGCGCCCACATCGAGGGGGAGTGGGCTCCCGGCCAACGGGTCCTCCTGGTCGACGACGTGGCGACCTCTGGCGGAAGCGTCCTCGAAGCAGCGGCATCGCTCCGCTCCGCCGGTCTGGAGGTCACCGACGCAGTCGTGTTGGTGGAACGCGCCCCACAGGCACGCTTCGCCCTCGCCGAAGCAGACATCCAACTCCACACCGTCACGACCCTCGAAGCGATTGTCGCCGACCTCCTCGCCGCCGATGTCCTCACCGACGACGAGCGCCGGGCGGCGGCCGGCATGGCCGGGACATGAACTACCGGTGGCTCCGGCGGGCCGCGTTCCGCATCGAACCCGAGCGCGCCCACGCCATCGCATTGCGGACCATGAGG
>JABMPV010000348.1 GCA_013202595.1 bacterium | reverse complement strand
ATGACGCCCCCGGCTGTGTCCTCGTCCTCGACGCACGGTGAAGTGCGTCCACGTCCTGCGTCCTTGCCGGATGACGCCCCTGCCTCGCCCTGAACATCGCCAACGTTCCTGGCCAGAGCACTAGGTTCCTCCCGGCGCGGTCGCAGAGCCCTCAGTCGAGGAGCTCTGCGATCGCGTCGGCGAACACCTCGGTATGCCTGTCCACATCAGCCGCCGTGGTCGACGGCGACATCAGCGCCATGTTGTGGAACGGCGTCAGGAGGATCCCCCTGTTGAGGCAGAGCAGGTGCATGTACTCGTCGAGCAGCGGATCTTCCGATACCTCTGCCTCTCCACCGTTGCGGGGCGGGTCTGCCTGGAACCGGTACTCGACCCGGCATCCGAGTCGATGGACGTGCCACGGCATCCCGTGATCAGTGATCACATTGCGAACGCCCTCTTCGAACCGCTCGCCCAGTGCGATCATCCTGACAAAGGCCTCGTCCGTGAGCACTTCGCTGAGCGTCGCCTTGATCGCCGCCAATGAGAGGGCGTTGCCGGCCAGAGTGCCTCCTACGCCACCGACGTCTGCGTCGCGCCGGCTCACCGAGCTCGAGATCCTCTCGGCAACCTCCTCGGAGACGCCGTAGGCCCCCGACGGGACGCCGCTGCCGATGGGCTTGCCGATCGTGATCACGTCGGGCTCCAGGCCGTACTCGGCGGTGTAGCCCCCCGGTCCCGTGCAGAAGGTGTGGGTCTCGTCGATGACCAGCAGCGTCCCCGTGTCACGAGTCATGCGCCGAAGAGCGTCGTGGTACCCCGGGCCGGGGAAGATGATCCCGATGTTGGTCATGACGGGCTCGGCCAGCACACACGCCACATCCCCCTCGGCGAGCGCCGCCTCCAGAGCCGGGAGGTCATTGAATTCGACGACCCTCGTGGTCAGCCGGGGATCGACCGGCGGGCCGACACTGCCGCGCCGCGGGATCACCGCGCCGTCCTCGAAGCCGATGACCGTCTCGTCGGCGGAGCCGTGATAGCAGCCGTTGTAGACGAGGACCTTCGACCGGCCGGTGATGTGGCGCGCGAGCCTGATGACGAACCTGTTCGCATCGGTGGCCGACAGCGTGAACTGCCAGTACGGCAGCCCGAAGCGACGGGCCATCTCCTCACCGACCCATACCGAGTCCTCGGTCGGGAGCATGAGAGTGATGCCCCTGGCGGCCTGGGCGCCGATCGCCGCTGCGGCGGCCGGCGGGGAATGCCCGGTCATGGCCCCGGTGTCGCCGAGACAGAGGTCGACGTACTCACGACCATCTACGTCGCTGAACCGGGCCCCCGAGGCCTCGGCCACGAAGATGGGGAACTCCCCCGCCCAGCGCGACATCCAGTTCATCGGCACGCCACCGAGGAGCGACGACCTGGCCCGCTCGAATATCTCCAGGGAGCGGGGGTGCTCCTCTCTGAAGAGCCGCTGCTCCCGCTCCATCAGGCTGGTGAGGTGAGCACGATCGATTGTCTTCACGAGATGGCGCCTCCAGGGGTGTCTTGCAGCATTGTCGCCTGCAACGACACCGATCCTCAACCGACAACATGAACTGAGGTAGGGAGACGCCCTTACACGATGACAAGGGTCACCACCGCGCCTGTGGGACGGGAGTGCTCGTATCGCGTGACGCCGGGCGGTCCCATACGCCCGGCGTCACGTGGGATCTTTCTCCCCTTACCTCGTGACGGAAACCGGGGCGATCATGAGCAGCACGAATCGGTGCCACCCGGGGACCATTCGGAGAGGAGACCGCCATGATGTCGCGCCGTGAGAAGGGTTGGGGGATCTTGCTCATCGCTGCGATGGTGCTCTCCACCCTCGCAGCGCCGCTTCCCGCAGAAGCCGTGTGGCTGGAGCCGATGGAGGTCGTCGAACCGTTCGGCGGCGGTTCCATCTACGTCACCAGTTTCGACAACTACGGGCACACGTCGTCCATCGATGGGAACACTCTGGCCGTGGGTGCACCCGGCGATCTGAGCGTCGGAGATCTTCCCGGCTCCGTGTACATCCTCACGCGCTCAGGAGGCACGTGGACCAGGCAGGCCAAGCTCCAGAAGCTCGTGCCGACCTCCGACGATCGATTCGGCTGGTCGGTTGCCGTCGCAGGCGACGTGCTCGCCACCGTCGATGGCACCGGCAAGGGCTACATCTATGAGCGCTCCGGCACGGCGTGGAATCTCGAGAAGGTCACTGGCCCCGTGGGCTACTCGTCGGCAGCCACCGACGGAACCCGGGTGGTGTTCGGCTATCCCGATGCCGACACCGCGCAAGGCGCCGATGCAGGCTCCGTGGCCGTCTACTCGAAGCCTGTGGCCACCTGGACCGAGCAACTGGCGTTCACATCGACCGACCTCGGGCCCTCCGATTCGCTCGGCGAGTCCGTGGCGATCGATGGCAACTACCTGATCGCTGGAGCCACGGGCTCACAAGAGGCATTCGTCTTCAAGTGGAACACCACGACGTGGGTACAGCGCGAGATCCTTCAGGCGTCCGATACAGCCGCAGGAAGCGGCTTCGGGAAGGCTGTGGCCCTCGACGGGACCACGGCGATCGTCGGAGCGCCGTTCATGGATGACGACGGTGCCGCATACGTATTCGAGCGCAGTGGCGCAGTCTGGACGGAAGAGGGCATCCTCACCGGAGGCAACTATTACCACGGCAACAGCGTCGATGTCGACGGCGACACTGCCGTGGTGGGGGCGTCTCGCACCACTCCCGCAAGCGCCGCGGCGGCGGGTGCCCTGTGGGTGTACACCCGGAGCGGGACCACCTGGACCCAGCAGAACCAGTTCATCGCCGCCGCAGGAACGCCCCATGACCGGTTGGGCAAGAGCGTCGGCGTCGACGGCGACACGCTCATCGGAGGGGCGCCCGAGCCGTACGTCTCATCCGTCGGAGTGTTCGGCGATAACGGCCAGGTGTACATCAGGGACCGCACCGGGACGAGTTGGAGCCTCACCGACACCATCTTCCCGGACCAGCAGGCCAGCAGCGACAACTTCGGGACGGCTCTCGCCGCGGATGCCGGGACCCTGGCAGCCAGTGGGGACCAGGGATTGGGTCTCGACTCGGTGTGGACCTACGAGAGGGGATCGCCCTACGCACCGCAGCAGATCATCGAAGATCCCCATGGCACCGATGTGGAAAGCGATGGGTTCGGCGACGCGATCGACCTCTCCGGCGATCGGCTCATCGTCGGAGCGACCGGTGAAGACACGGAGGGTGCTAATGCCGGGGCCGCCTATCTCTATGAACGATCCGGAACCGATTGGGGGACCGGAACGAGATTCACTGCCTCTGACGCGACGGCAGGAGACGAGTACGGAAACGCGGTCGCCATAGATGACGACAAGTTCGCAGTTGGTGCGGAGTGGGCGGGGACGGTGTACGCGTACAAGTGGAATGGCTCGACCTGGGTCGAGAGGAAGGTCAAGCCCGATGCGCTTCCCGTCGGTGGGGATATCACGACCGATATCGGATTCGGTCAGTACGTGGCATTGGACGGCTCGGTGATGGCCGTCACCTTCCACGGGTGGTATCACAAGTTCGACATCTACATCTTCGAGTGGTCGGGGACGGCCTGGACGCAGACGGCGTATTTCCACCGCGACGACTCCGACAGCGCGGGCGCGATTGCGGTGAGCGGCGACACCGTCATCGTCGGGGCGCCCTACGAGGGCGAGGCGATCGTGTACCGCAAGGGCACCGTGTGGGCCCTGGAGCAGGTCATCGATGCCCCACCGGGTGCGAGCCAGTTCGGAACCTCGGTCGACCTGATGGGCGATCTGGCCATCGTGGGTGCGCCTGGATCCAAGCAAGCCTTCGTCTACGAGCGCAGCGGTACGACGTGGACCCTGGACAAGACGTTCACCAGCGGGGAGACCGGATTCGGGAAGTCGGTCGCGGTCGACGACACGGGATTCGTCGTCGGGGCGCCGGCGAGTGAGAAAGCGATCTCCTACGCCAGGTCGCAACTGTGCAACGGCAAGCCGGTGACGATCGAGGCGATGGCCGGCGTAGAGACGGTCGGCACCTCGGGCAAGGATGTGATCCTGGGGACGCCGGGAGACGACCTCATCACCGGATCGGGCGGAAACGACACCATCTGCGGGGAGGGCGGCGCCGACACGATCATCGGCGGGTTCGGCAACGACACGCTCTTCGGCGGCGACGGCAACGACACTCTCAAGGGCGGCCCGGGTGTCGACCGGATCTACGGGGAGGCTGGTGACGATGTTGCTCTCGGTCACTCCGGTCCAGATCGGATGTACGGGGGCCCCGGAGCCGACACACTCTCCGGCTGGGGCAGGGACGACATGCTCTACGGAGGGGCCGGTGATGACATCCTCCGTGGCGGCGCGGGCGACGATGACATCTGGGGTGGAAATGGGGCCGATCGAGTGCTCGGCCATGGTGGCGTCGATGAAATCTGGGGCGAGGCCGGAGACGACAGCATCAACGGCGGCCTGGGCGACGACGTGATCTGGGGCGGCGATGACGACGATCGCCTCCAGGGAACGGCAAACGACGACACGATCAACGGCGGCCTCGGCAACGATGTCCTCAACGGCGGGCCCGGCACAGACACACTCAACGGAGGACTCGGCCAGGACCGCTGCACGGTCGAGACGCCGCCCGGTGTGTCCTGCGAGACGCTCTTCTGAGGCACCCACGTTGACACGATCGCTAGGCCGTGCCCAACCGGGTTGGTGACTCGGCCGGCGGGTGGGCACTTGCCGGGCTCAACTCTGTGGTGCGGGCGGGCCGGGCCGGGGTTGACGTGAGCCCCGAGTAGTGGT
>JABMPV010000347.1 GCA_013202595.1 bacterium | reverse complement strand
CGTTCGCGTAGAAGAAGCGGATCGCATCCATGTCCCGATGGGGGTCTCCGCTGAGCTCAAGCGTGGGCCCGAGAGTGATGCGCCTGGTGGGCCGGTCGATCGATGCGAGCACGATCGGGACCCCTGCGCTCAAGGCCATGTGATAGAAGCCCGACCTCCAATACGGGGTGAGACTGCGGGTGCCCTCAGGCGTCATGCCAATGACGAGGGAATCGACAGCAGCGTAGGCAGCGACAACCTGCCCAACCAGGCCCTCATGGTGGTTGCGGCGCACGGGTATCCCGCCGAGGAGCCGCAGTAGCCCGGCGATCGGCCAGCGGAAAATGGTGTGCTTGCCCAGCCAGGAGATCCTGAGGCTGAACCCGGCGGCGGCCAGCAGCCCCAGCAGCAGTTCCCAGTTGCAGGTATGCGGGCCAAAGACAATGAGGTACTTGCGCAGGTCGGGAGCCTCCCCGGACAGCCTCCAGCCCCGGAGGCGGAGCACCACCACGGCGAGACGCCGCAACATCAGCCAGACCCCCTTGCGTGCGTCATTGGCCTGCCAGTCACCCCATCTTGCCTGATCGCGCGACGGCCCGCCCGGCAGCCCATCAACTGGCCGCCGTCTGGGCGGCCCTGGTCCGGGATGCCGCTACCTCGCTCAATCCAACCGAGAGTCCCTCCCAATGGCAGACGGGTTCAAGTGGAATGAAACTGTGGGAAGGTTCCTGTCGGAGTCCTGAGGGACTCGACCTGTTCCCGGCGCTTCCCGCCGCGGAACCACAGGCACCACGGGGGTTGCACCGGTGGTGTTTGGGGATTGCCTCACATCACACGCAATGTAAGGCAGGTGGCGACTCCATGGATGTTGCAGCAAGGGTGACCTCGAAGGGTCAGATCACGATCCCGAAGGCCGTCCGCGAAGCTCTGGAGATCGCGGCGGGCGACGAAGTCGTGTTTCGCGTCGAGCAGCACCGGGCGGTGCTCGCCCGGACCCCGAATCTGCTGGACCTTGCCGGCACCGTCGACGTGCCGGCGGCCAAGCGGGGCGCCGCCCGGGATGAAGTGCGCAGGATCACCAACAGGTCGCGAGCCCGGGCACGCCGGTGACGGCATTCATCGACTACGTCGAGGCGGGTCTCACAACCTCTGCCGAGATCACCGGGATACCGGAGATCGTGTCCTTCGATCGCACACTCGATCGAGTACCGACCATCACCCGGGTCGAGCCCTGACCACTCCTGGACGCCTCACTGGAAGTGTGAGCCGCCGTTGACGAGGAAGCTCTGACCTGTGATGAACCCCGCGCCGGGGCCTGCGAGGAATACCACCGTCCCCACCATGTCGTCGGGAACCTGCGTCCTGGCGATCGATCGCTGGGCCACCACGGCCTCGTCGTGGCCGGGATACTGATCCAGAAGGATCGCATCGGGGATGTAGTCGGGCGCCACGGTGTTGACCGTGATGCCGTGTTCGCCCACCTCGCGGGCGAGAGCCCTGGTGAATCCGATCATGGCCGACTTCGACGTCACGTAGTGGAGGAAGCCGGGCACTCCCTTCCAGACGGTGTTCGATGAGATGTTGATGATTCGGCCGGCGCCCCGTTCGCGCATCGCAGAAACCACGGATCGTGCGCAGAGCCATGCGCCGCGCACGTTGACCGCCATCACCCTGTCCCACTCCTCGAGAGGGATCTCGTCGAAGGAGCCGATCGTCACGGTCTTGAACACGGCTGCATTGTTGACCAGCACGTCGATCCGACCGAAGGCCTCCAATGTGGCGGCCGACATTGCGGCGACTGAATCGGGATCGGAGATGTCGACGGTGACGGCGAGAGCGCTGCCTCCGGCGGAGGTGATCTCGGCGACGACCCCGGAAGGGTCTACGACGTCGGCGATCACGACGTCGGCCCCCGCTTCTGCCAGGCCCAGGCAGTAGGCGCGACCGAGGTCTCCCGATCCTCCCGTCACGATTGCCACGCTTCCATCCAGTGTCCCCATGGCTGCTCCTCTCCTGGCGATTCAGTGCCTCAGTGCGATCTGACGTGCAGGGGCCACGCACGTTCTGTAGGCTGTCTCTCTGTTAGAGACAATAAGCCACAGGAGCGAACCTGGCTGGATTCGGATGTCGGCAGGATTCCGGGAGCGGACTGTTCGCGCGTTCCGCCGGAGGCTGCCGATGTTGATCGCTTCAGGGCCCGAGCGCCCGGTCCATGCGCCTGCGGACGGGTCGATCGTCGGAACGGTCCGTGAATCCACCGTCGACGATGTCACCACGGCCGTTGCCGCGGCGAATGCCGCACTCGACGCCTGGCGCAGGGCCGCACCCCACGACCGCGCTGCGGTGCTGTCACGCGCGGCCGCGCTGCTGAGGGGCCAGGTCGACGAGTTGGGTCTCCTGCACGCACGGGAGAGCGGCAAGGTCATCTCCCAGGCTCGCAGAGAGGTCATGGGTGCGGCCGGGCTACTCGATGAGAACGCCCACATCGGCAGGTTCGATTCCGGATACCTGGCGCCAACCGGCGCACTGCCGGGCGGCGAGCGCGATCTCACCATCGTCGAACGGGTTCCTCTCGGCGTCGTCGTGTGCGTGATCCCTTTCAACTTCCCGGTCGAACTGACCATCGAGAAGGCTGCAGCGGCGCTGGCCGCAGGCAACACCGTCGTGCTCAAGCCTCCGCCGCAGAACCCGCTCGCCACCATCGCAACCGCTCAGGCGCTCATCGATGCCGGACTTCCCGAGGGCGTGCTCACCGTCCTCCCCGGAGGGCGTGAGGTGAGTGCAGCACTGTGCGCCGCACCGGGTGTCGCCGCCGTCTCGCTCACCGGGAGTGTTGGAGCAGGCGTCGCCGTGGCCAAGGCCACGGCCGAGATGCTGCGCCCGCTGCACCTTGAATTGGGAGGCAACGGGGCCGCAGTCGTCATGGACGATGCCGATCTCGATCTCGTGGTCACAGAGACGCTCAAGGGCCGGATGCTGATGAACGGCCAGGCGTGCGCCGCAACCAAGCGGCTCATCGTGCACAGGAGCGTCGCCGGTGAGGTAGTTGAGCGCCTCGAGGCTGCCCTGTCGGCAGTCAAGGTCGGCGACCCGGTCGACGAGGCGAGCGAGGTCGGACCGCTCATCGATGCACGTTCAGCCGACCACGTGGCTGCTCAGGTTGCTACAGCAGTGTCCCAGGGCGGCTCACTGGTTCGCGGCGAGACCTCGGCAGACGGAGCCTGGTTCCCGCCTGCGCTGCTCGGACTGGTCCCGTCGGATGCCGATGTGGCCGCAGACGAGGAGATCTTCGGGCCGGTCGTCACCACGATCCCATTCGACGACGACGAGGAGTCCGTTGCGATCGTCAACCAGTCGAAATTGGCGCTGACGGCCGCCGTGTTCTCGAGAGACATCGCCAGGGCGATGTCCGTCGCCGAGCAGTTCCAGGTCGGCGTCTCTGTGGTCAACGGCACCAACAACTACCGGCCGCCGGTGATCCCCTTCGGCGGCGTGGGCCTCGCCGGTACCGGCCGGGAGGGGATGGGCTACACCTATGAAGACCTCACCCGAACCAGGGTGATCGCCATCAAGGGCCTGCGACCCGCCGGAGTCCCCGTGGAGGGCCCCGATGGATGAACGCGCCGTCCGTGAGATGGTCTCCGAGACCGCCATGATGATGGCCCTCGCCGGCATGGCAGAGGCATTCGGACATGTCTCGGCACGCTTCGGCGATGGATTCGCGATAACCAGCACCGTGCCGTTTCTCAGCGCCGGCCCCGACGACGTGATCATCGTTCCCGATACGGCCAATCCGCCGTCGGGCGGCGGCGGGGCCCCGCTGGAGACGCCCCTGCACGCCGCCATCTATCTGGCTCGCTCCGATGTCGGGGCGATCTGCCGCGGCCATTCACCGGCTGTCGTGCTCTGGGGTGTCGGGACGAACGACATCCCGCTCCTCCACGGCCTCGGAGCGCTGGCCGGAGAGCGGGTCCCGGTGCATCCCGATGTAGATCTCATCAGCACGCTCGACCAGGGCTCTGCAGTGGCCGAATCGCTCGGCCGGGACCACTCGGTGGTACTGCGAGCCAACGGCTGCCTCGCAGTCGGAGAGTCACTGCTCGAAGCATTGACGCGGCTCTACTTCCTCGAGGAGCGGGCACGCGTCGCACTGGAGGCACCTACCGAGAGAGGGGAGATCGAGTGGGGAGGCCGGCTTCGCCATACCGCAGCAGAACTGCCGCGGGCGATGGCGTGGGTCGAGGCGACCTTCGACACCGACGGATTCATCTGACCAACCACACGCAGACGAGACGACGAGACAGGGAGGAACTGAGCATGACGAGAAGAGGAATGAGGGGACGGTTCGCCAGCCTTATGGTGCTGGTGCTCGCGATCTCACTCATCGCCGCTGCATGCGGCGACGACGACGGCAGCCTCGGCGAGGAGACGGGTGTCACCCTGATTCTCGACTTCGTGCCGGGCGGCATTCATGCCGGCATCTACACGGCGCTCGCCGAGGGTTACTTCGAAGCGGAAAACATCGACATCGACATCCAACCGCCGACATCGTCGGCAGACACGCTGCGTCTGGTGCTCGCAGGGCAGGCCACCATCGGCATTGCCCCGATCGCCGACGTCGCATCGCTGCGGGCCCAGGGTGAGGACATCCAGATCTTCATGGCGCTCGAGCAGGTGCCGCTTGCGGCACTCATGTCGACAGAGGCGATTGGTGTCACCAACCCCAACCAGTTGAACGGCGCGACCATCGGTGTGACCGGTGTGCCGTCTGACGAGGCGATCGCCAAGGTGATCCTCTCGAGCAGTGGCGTCGACGTGGACAGCGTCGAGTTCGTGACGATCGGGTTCGACGCAGTCGGCAACCTCATCGGCCAAACGGTCGATGCGGCCATCGGGTTCTGGAGCGCAGAGGCCGTCGTGCTGGAGCTGGAGGGTGAAGTGCCCACCGTGTTCCGTCCCGATGAGTACGGCGCACCGCCGTATCCCGAGCTGGTGATCTTCGCCAGTGCCGAGACGATCAAGGACCGCCCGGCAATCCTCAGTGCGTTCGCCCGTGCCCTCACCAAGGGATACGAGTTCGCACTGGACGACCCGGCTGCGGCCATCGCCAACCTGGCGGCCAATGCGGACGGCATCGACATCGACTTCGCCACTGCGGAGTTCGCCAATGTCCAGCCGTTCTTCCTTGGACCCAATGGCAAGTACGGCGAGGTCTCCGAAGCGGCGATCACGACGTACCTGACCTGGGCAGTCGAGGTCGGGGTCCTCGAGTCCGTACCCGAGAACCTCATCACCACCGAGTTCCTCCCGTAGGCGGTGGTGCCGGCCCGGGGGAGCGCGTGCTCCCCCGGGCCCCACACAAGAGAGGGCCAATGGAAGAGCGGATCAGCGTAAACAACGTTTCGAAGGGGTTTGGAGAGGGTGAGGCTCGCGTCGATGTCCTCGACGGCGTCGACGTCCGGGTCGGCCGGCACAACTTCGTCAGCCTGCTCGGACCGAGCGGGTGCGGGAAATCCACCCTGTTCAACATCATCTCCGGCCTGATGGAGCCGACCGAGGGCGAGGCCCTCGTCGACGGCTCCGACGATCGGCTGGGGACCTGCGGCTACATGCAGCAGAAGGATCTGCTGATGCCGTGGAAGAAGATCGTCGACAACGTGGCACTCGGCCTCATGGTCAAGGGCACGCCGCGTTCTGAAGCCCGGCGTCAGGCTGACGACATCCTCGAGCGCTTCGGCCTCGGTGGCTTCGGTCATAGATATGCCAGTGAGATCTCGGGCGGCATGCGCCAGCGCGCCGCTCTGGCCAGGACCTTCCTGGCGGGTGACGACGTGCTCCTGCTCGATGAGCCATTCGGAGCGCTCGACAGCCTGACACGGCTGCAGATGCAGTCGTGGCTCCTCGATGTGTGGCAGGAGTCGGCGGCCTCGATCCTCTTCATCACCCACGACGTGGACGAGGCGATCCGGCTGTCCGACCGGGTGTACGTGCTTTCAGAGCGCCCCGCCCGAGTGGTCCTGACCCTCGAGATCGACCTCCCACGACCACGTCCGTACGAGATGGTGATGACCAGGGAGTTTGCGGAGTACAAGGCGCAAGCGATTCGCTACCTCCACCCGGATGAACCAGCACTCATCGACGAGGAGGTGATCCCCGATGCCTGAATGGCTGAAGAAGACCCTCCCGCCCCTGATATTCGGCCTGGCGCTGATCCTCGGATGGGAGTTGTTGACGATCATCACAGACGCCGATCCCCGCATCTATCCCGCGCCCAGCGAGGTCCTGTCGGCCCTGTTCTCCAACCTCAGCGAGGTATTCCGAAATGCCAAGATCACGACGCTCGAGATGGTCCTCGGGTTCATCTTCGGTGCGACCATCGGCATCTCGCTCGGGATCATCCTGGCCTACTCACGGATATTCCGATCCGCCGTCTACCCATGGCTGATCGTCAGCCAGACCATCCCGATCCCCGCCATCGCAGCGGTTCTCGTGATCTGGTTCGGCTTCTCGATCGTGCCGAAGGTGCTCGTCGTGGTGATGATCGCCTTCTTCCCGATCGCGGTGAGCACAGTGGATGGATTGAAGGCGGTCGACCCCGAGATGGTGCAGTTGATGCGCACCTTCGGGGCATCCAAGGCACGGATCTTCCGCGAAGTGCGGATTCCCGTCGCTCTGCCGTACATCTTCACCGGAGCCAAGGTCGCTGCTGCATTCAGCGTCCTCGGCGCAGTGTTCGGTGAGTGGGTGGGCGCCAAGGGCGGCCTCGGCTACCTGCTGCTGCTCAAGAACCGGGCCGTCAACACAGACGAGGTGTTTGCGATCATCCTCGCTCTGTCGATCCTGGGCGTCGGGTTCTTCGGTCTGATCGTCCTCATCGAGCGGCTCACAATCCCGTGGTACCACAAGGCTCGTCAGTTGGAAGGTGTGCAATGACCGAGAAGATGTCGGCTGAGATGGCGGAGCGGTACAAGGACGGTTTCATCGACCACTTGTCCCAGACCATCGGCGGCCGCAAGGAGATGGTGGTCACCGGCGCCAAGGGCTGCCGGCTGGATACGACCGAGGGCTCATACCTGGACATGATCAGCGGCATCGCCGTATCGAACGTCGGGCACTCCCACCCCGAGGTGATCGCCGCCGTCGCGGCCCAGATGGAGCAGTACGCCCACGTCAACGTGTACGGCCGGTTCGTGCTACCACCGCAGGTGGAGATCGCCGAGCGGCTCACGAGGGTGGCCCCTGGCGACCTCGATGTGGCGTTCCTCACCAGCACCGGCACCGAGGCGAACGAAGGAGCCCTCAAACTGGCCCGCAAGTACACCGGCAGGCCGGGGTATGTGGCCTTCGAAGGCTCGTTCCACGGCAGGACGTACGGTTCGCTGTCGGTGTCATGGCGTGAGCGGTATCGCGCTCCCTTCCAGCCGCTGCTGGAGAAGGTCACCTTCGTGCCCTTCGACGACATCGATGCGGCTGCAGCGGCCATCGATGACACCGTCGGAGGAGTGATCATCGAGCCAGTCCAGGGCGAGGCGGGGGTCAGGATCCCCTCCGACGACTTCCTTCCTGCCCTGCGAGAGATTTGCTCAGAGCGCGGTGCGCTGCTGATTGCCGACGAGGTGCAGGGCGCCATGGGGCGCTCGGGCCATTGGTACTCGTGCCAGGAGTGGGATGTCACCCCCGACATCATCACTGTCGCCAAGGCGCTGGGCGGCGGTCTGCCGCTCGGTGCGTTCATCTCGACCAGTGAGATCTTCTCGACCTTCCTCGACCCGCCGCTGTCGCACCTCACGACCTTTGGCGGCAATCCGGTCGCGTGCGCTGCCGCCATCGCAGCGTTCGACATCATCGAGCGTGATGGATTGGTCGAGCGAGCGCGCGAGATGGGCGACTACCTCGGTGCCGGCCTCGCCCGTCTCATGGAGACCCATGAGATGCTGACCGGGGCACGGGGCCTCGGCCTGTGGTGGGCGTTCGACGTCGCACCTGACGATCTCGCCATGCCGGTCGTCAAGGCGATGGAGCGCCGCGGCGTGATCGTCGGCTCGATGCTCAATGCCGACGGCACTGTGAGGGTGGCGCCGCCGCTGATCGTAACGACCGAAGAACTCGACGAAACGCTCCGGGTGCTCGACGAGGCCCTGACCGAGGTCGAGGCCGGCTGACATGACACTTCCCGGCCGTGAGCGCATCCTGGTGAGGGGGGCCTGGGCCCTGACCTCCGGTCCCGATGGCGCCATTCGAGACGGCGCCGTGCTCATCGCCGCAGATGGCGGCATCGAGTCGGTCGGTACATATGCCGAATTGCGGAAAGCCGCCCCCGATGTGGTAGTCGTCGGCGACGGAACCGGGATCGTGATCCCCGGATTGGTCAACGCCCACACCCACCTGTCGGAAGCGCTGGTGCCGGGGATGGGATCCAACCTGACGCTGTTCGAGTGGGGGATGCGTGTCGTGACCCCCGCCGGTTCGGTCCTCACTGCAGAGATGGCTCGTGAAGGAGCGCTGCTGAAGGCCGCCGAGATGCTCCACTCCGGAGTGACCTGCCTCAACGACATGTTCCATCACTACCGGCCCGGTTCCTTTGCGAGCCTCGGAGTGGTCGAAGGCCTCACAAGGGCCGGGTTGCGCGCCAACGTGGCCTTCGGTGCCGAGGACGCCTTCGATGCGTTCGGCGGCGGGCGCTTCAGCGTCGGCGCCGCAGTGGAGGAGCACCTGGCACTCGCAGAGGAGGCCGGGGCGGCTGAGCTCCTCGACTTCCGTCTCGGTGTCGGGACCATGCTCGGGTCGAGCGATGAGATGCTCGAGACCGCGGTCGCGCTCGGTACCGAGCACGGCTGGCCGGTGCACACCCACCTCGCCGAGGTCCGGGAGGAAGTCGTCGAGGCCAGGGGACGGTGGGGCCGCAACTCCGTCGAGCAGGCAGCCGAGATCGGTCTGCTCGACCTCGATGTCATCGGGGCCCATCTGATCTGGCTCACCGAGGCCGACATCGAGCTATTGGTGGCCCACGACATCGCCGCCGCCCACAACCCGGTGGCAAACATGATCCTTGGGTCGGGTGTCAGCCGGGTGCCTCGCCTGCTGGCGGGCGGCTTGCGGGTCGGGATCGGCACCGACGGAGCCGCATCCAACGACTCCCAGAACATGCTCGAGGCCGTCAAGATGGCGGCGCTGCTGCAGAAGGTCGATCGCCTCGATCCGGCATCGATCACCGCGCCGGAGGTGCTCAGGATGGCCACCATCGGCGGGGCAGAGGCTCTGGGCCTCGACGATCTCATCGGCAGCCTCGAACCGGGCAAGCGGGCCGACGTCGTCCTGCTGGGCGGCACGGTCGAACTGGCCAACATCCACGACCCCTATCAGCAGGTGGCCTACTGCACGAGCCCGCGATCGGTTTCCGATGTGTGGGTGGACGGACGCAGGCTGTTGGCAGAGGGTTCGCCGACCACGGTGGACGAGGCAGAGCAGATCGCTCGCTGCCGACCCCTTGCCCGGCAGGTGGCCACCGAGTCGGGTCTCGCAGCAGAAGGGATGTCGCTGCTGTGCGAGACGTAGTCGTCATCGGTGGCGGTCACAACGGTGTCGTATGCGGCGCGTACCTGGCCGCGGGTGGACTCGATGTCGAGGTCATCGAGGCAAACGATCGTCCCGGTGGCTGCATCTGGACCGAGACCCTCGACTCGGGCCATCGTCTCGAACTGGGCGCCGTCGATCTCTCCATGGTCGACGAAGTGGCCGCCGACCTCGAACTCGAGCGCCACGGGCTCCGCCTGCTGGGCCGCGACACCCTGGTCGGCGCAGCATTCGGCGGTCGGTCGCCGCTGCTGTTCCAATCCGACCTCGACGCCACTCTCGCCGGGATGCCCGATCTCTCACTCGCCGATCGGGACGCTTATCGGCAGTTCTCCGTCCTCGCGGGGAGGGCGCTCACCGCTTTCGATGCGCTGCCGGGAGTCCCGCCGTTCGCCGAGGTCATCCGCCTCGCCGAGTCGCTCTCTGTGGGCGTCGATCTCGGGCGCCTGCTGATCTCATCGACCGAGTCGGTGCTCGCCCGCCGCATCGATGACGTCCACCTGTCGAGCGCCATTGCGATGTACGGCGCGCACGGCCAACTCCCACCCTGGCTGCCGGGCACCGGGCTGTTCTCCATGCTGCTCCCGGGGAGCCATGGCGGGTCGGCCTACCGGGTCGCCGGAGGGACCGAGGTGTTCATCGACGCCATCGTCGCCGCCCTCACCACCGCAGGCGGGTCGGTTCGAACGGGGTCGTTTGTGACGGGGATCGAGCGGTCCGGTGACAGGTGCATCGTGCGCCTCGCGGACGGTGAGTCGATCGAGACGGCCAGGGTGGTGTCGTCGCTCGACGTGAAGCGGACCACGGCCATGCTGGCGGATGCTCCCGACGGCCTGGTCGCTTCGGCTGCTGCCGTTCGATCCGGTGCTCTCAACGTCGGCGAGTTGAAGATCGACCTGGCGCTGTCGGCTCCCGCCGCCATCACCGGTGGTGACGCCGATGCCGCACTCTGGCTCCTCCAGGAACAGCCGGACTCGCTGCGCACGGCATTCGGTGAGATCGTCTCGGGCGTGCTGCCCACGACCCCGGCGATGATGTGGGCTGCCCCGTCGGTGCTCGACCCGACGTCCGCCCCGCCCGGCGGCGGCACGGTCTGGATGTCTGCATTCGTCCCTGCCCGGCTGCGAGGCCGCGAGTGGGACACCGATGTGGAAGAGGAAGTCACAGACAACATCCTCGAGGGCTTCGCCAGGATCACCGGGATCGATGTCCGACCGCAGATCGTCGACCGCAGGGTCGTCGGCCCCACCGGATGGGAGCAGAGGATCGGATCGCCGGGAGGGCATCCCAATCACATCGACCTGACCCTGGATCAACTGTTCGGATGGCGGCCCCCGGGTGTCAACGGGTACAGGACGGACCTGCCGTGGCTGTATCTCACCGGAGCGGGCACGTTCCCCGGCGGCGGGGTATCCGGCACACCGGGGCGCAATGCAGCGCAGGCGGTTCTGGCCGATCTCGGCTCCCGGCCCAAGCGGGTCGGACGCTGGCGGCGGGAGGTCAAGGGCCTCTGGGATGCCTTTGGTCTCTACCGGTCCATGAGGAGGCGAGCATGAGCCCTGTCGACAACGTCTTTGGCTTCATCGACCTGTTGACCGGATACCAGCAGTCGATGGTGATCATGGCCGCAGGGCGCCTCGGGCTGTTCGACTCCCTGGGCGAAGAGCCGCGAACCTCCGGTGACATCGCCGCCGGCCTGGATCTCGATGAGTCGGCACTCGATGCATTGCTGAGATCGATGGCAGCCATCGGCATGGCCGTCGAAACGGACGATGGCTTCTCCACCACCCCCTTTGCTCTGGCCAATCTCAGAGATGGGCGCGATTGGGCGCTCGTAGTCCGGAAAGAGGAGTACTTCGCACGGGCATGGCTGTCGCTGGAGGATGTGGTGCGGACCGGCGCACCGGCCCTGGCGCCATGGCGCAGCCGCCTCGCCTCTGACCCGCAGACGGCCGAGATGTTCCTGGCTGCGCTCAATGTGCTGGCGGAGGGAACCGGGCCGAAGCCGTGGGAGCTCGCCGACCTCGCACCCGGCAAGCGGGTCCTCGATGTCGGAGGAGGGCTGGGGTTCTACGCCGCCAAGCTGGCGGAAGCAGGATCGACGGTGGTGGTGGTCGATCTCCCCGCCGTCATCGACATGCTGGCCGGGCGCATCTCTGACACCGGGATCGAACTGGTGGCTGCCGACGTGATGACCGACCCATCGTGTGGCGTCGAGATGGGCAGTGTCGATGCAGCCCTGGTATCGCACATGCTCCACGATTTGTCTCCAGAGGGTGGTATCGATCTTCTTCGCCGGGTGTGGGCCGCCGTAGCTCCAGGTGGCTCGGTGATCGTCAACGACTTCGCCGGTGATGCCGGCCCCGGAGCTTTCGGGCCGCTGTTCGATGTGATGATGAGAGTGGAGACCGGGGGAGCCGCTCACCCGCTGGCAACCCTGCGATCCATCGTCGAGGAAGCAGGATTCGAGGATGTCGAGGTGCTCGATCTGCCCGAGCCACTGACTGTTCTGAGGGGGAAGAGGTCGTGAGCAGTTCCACGCCCAACGTCGACGAGGTCTATGCGGCGCTGCTGGAGCAGATCGGTGCGGGGATCATCGAAGTCGGTTCCCGGCTTCCGTCGTGCCGGATCCTCGCCGAGGAGCTCCGCTCGAATCCCAGCACGGTCAACAGGGCGATCAGGCGACTCGCCCGCCATGGCCTCGTCAGGACCGAGCCCCGGGTCGGCACGTTCCTCGTGAACGCCGGTGCCGTGCCGGACCTGAGCAGGGACGAGGTCGAGAAGGTCGTCAGGGACGCGGTGCTGACGGCGCGGCACTCCGGATTCGATTCCCGAAGGATTCGTGAGGCGTTCGAGTCTGCGCTGTCCATCGGCGCCCGGGGGTACGGAGTGGTCGCATTCGTCGAGTGCAACCTGGACGACCTCGATCGCATGGCGCCGCTGCTGGAGCGCACCACGGGGGTGACGCTCAAGCCGATGCTGATCGAGGAACTCGAGTCGGGATGGGAGGAAGTCATCGATGTCGTGGCGACCCCGATGTTCCACCTCGCCGACCTCGTGGAGATCTCCATCGATCTCGATCGGGTGGTGGAGCTCAACTTCATCCCATCTCCTTCCGTTCTCAGAGAGCTCTCGACGCTGCGCCCGTCGGCCGTCGTCTCCGTGGCCGCTCCCACGAAGCGGGGCGTCGAGCGGATGCGAGCCCTTGTGAGCCAGTACTACGCGGGGATGATCCTCACGGCCGACCTCTCCGCGGAATCGCCGTTCGAGGGAGCGGACGTGGTCATCCATCCGGGGGCGATCGATCTCTCCGGCCACGACACCAGCGCCGTCCGGCACGAGATCGTGATCGATTGGGAGTTGGACCCGGCATCGGCAGCGACGTTCGCCGGCCGGGTGGCGGCGGCGAGCGGGAGATGAGCCCGATGTGCCGCCCGAAGTTTTGGACTGAGTAAGCGCAATACGCGAGAGGAGACACGAATGCCGATGACTGGTGGCGAGATATTCGCCGACTATCTGATCGCTGAAGGGGTGCCCTATGTCTGCGGGATCCCCGGGCACGGTGACATGGGGATCTTCGATGCCCTCAAGGACCGGCAGGACAAGCTGACGCTGGTCAAGCCCCGGCACGAGCAGTCTGCGGCTCACATCGCCGATGCGTACTACAGGGTCTCGGGCAATCCGCTCGCCACCGTCACGTCGATCGGGCCGGGCTCTATCAACACCATCACCGGGGTGGCCTCGGCATTCGTCGACTCGGTCGCGATGGTCACGGTGACCGGAGGGCCCCAGACCTACATGTACGGGACCGGGGTCCTGCAGGAGATCGAGCGTCACGCCGACAGCGACTTCAGCCAATTCATGAGGCCGGCCGTCAAGCGCTCGTTCGTGGCCCATCGGGTCGATCGGGTTCCCTCGGTGATTGCCAGAGCATTCAACGAGGCGGTCACGGGCCGTCCGGGGCCGGTGCACGTCGAGATGCCCATGGACGTCCAGGCCGACTATGCCGATGTGGAGCCATTCGTTCCTTCTGAGCGGCGTCCTGCCGGGCGGATCAAGGCCGATCCGGCGCAGATCGATGCGGCCGCCCGCATGCTGATCGCTGCCGAGCGTCCGGTGATCCTGGCCGGCGGAGGCTGTCTGCGGGCGGATGCTGCCGAAGAGGTGCGGGCACTGGCCGAGTATCTCCAGGCACCGGTCATCACCACCATGATGTCCAAGGGTCTGCTGCCCGAGGATCACCCGCTGTGCGCCCAG
Source organism: bacterium (assembly GCA_013202595.1). Classification (GTDB taxonomy): domain Bacteria; phylum Actinomycetota; class Acidimicrobiia; order Spongiisociales; family UBA11373; genus JABMPV01. The sequence goes on along the minus strand of JABMPV010000347.1, from coordinate 12,009 downwards.
CACACGGGGGCCTGCGGCACGTCGTGCGGCAACGCGCTGACGGCGGCGGCCGACGTGATCCTTGCGGTCGGCACCCGTTTCGCCGAGCAGACGGCATCGTCGTACGTTCCGGGGGAGTCGTTCAACATCCCGCCGACCAAGCTGATCCACTTCGACATCGACCCCTACGAGATCGGGAAGAACTACCCGGTCGCAGTCGGTGCCGTGTGCGATGCCAAGACGGGCCTCGCCGATCTCCTCGACGCCGTGACCGATCTGGCCGGTGGGAAGTTGGATCGCAGCGAGTACGTCACCGAGGTCGCGGGGCGGACCGCCGAGTGGTGGACCACCGTGCGGGCACGGTGGCGTGACGACTACCTGTCGATGAGCAGGGTCCTGGCCATGGTGCGCGACGGCATGCCGCGCAACACGATCGCCATCTCGTCTGCGGGCCATCCCCAGATACAGGCGTTCCAGGAGTTCCCGGCGTACGTGCCCTGGATTTCGCCCGGTGGATACTCGACGATGGGCTACACGCTGCCTGCGGCGATCGGCGCCAAGCTGGCGAGCCCCGAGAGCACGGTCATCGCCCTGGCGGGCGACGGCGACCTGATGCAGACCATCCAGGAATTGCACCTGGCGGCCGAGTTGGGCATCGACATCACGATCATCTGCCTCAACAACGCCGGCTGGGTGTCGATCCGCGACTTCCAGCGGGGGATGTTCGGTGAGGATCGACCCGTCGCGGTCGACTTCCTCAAGGCCGATGGAACGAGCAACCCCGTTGACTTCACGGCCGTCGCCAGGGCGATGGGCTGCGAGGCCGAGACGGTGACGGAGAAGGGCCAGGTGAATGCCGCTCTCGGCAGGGCCAACTCCAGTGGCGGCCCGTATCTCATCGACTTCCGGCTCAGCCGCGATCCGATGGACACGGAGGGAATCAACGTCGGGCATTGGGATCTCCCGAAGCCCGCGTATCTCGGAGGTGAGTGATGGAGGAGGAGGCGCTCCTCAGGTATTACGACTCATACGACCAGCTACGTGAGGTCTCCCAGCAGTATGTGCTGAAGAGCATGGGTGACGAGCCGCTCGGCATCGCCAAGGCGCAGGGCGTGCGCGTGACTGCGGCCGACGGCAAGGAGTACCTCGACGCCATCTCGGGTGAGTGGGTCGTCAACCTCGGGTACAACCATCCGCGGATTCGTGAGGCGGTCCTGGCCCAGATGGGCGAGGCCGAGTACACGACCCCCGTGTGGGAGTCCGAGCCGAGGACACGGCTGGCCGAGAAGCTGGCGGAGCTGGCTCCCGGCGACCTGTCCAAGACCCTCTACGCCCTCTCGGGCGGCGAGGCGGTCGAAGGCGCGATGCACATGGCGATGCGCACCACCGGAGGCACCGACTTCGTGTGCCTCGATGGGGCATTCCACGGCAGGACGTTCGGGACCATCCCCCTGTCCTACATCTACCCCGGCATGTACGAGGGATCCAACAAGGGCCTCGACAGCTATCTCAAGCGCCAGATCAAGGTGCCGCAGTACTACTGCTACCGGTGCCCGCTGAAGATGGAGCGCGAGACCTGCGGTCTGGCCTGCGCCGAGCTGATCGACTGGTCGCTCGAGCGGGCCCACACACACAAGCCGGCAGGTGTGATCGTCGAGACATTCCAGGCCAACGGCGGGATGGTTCCCGCTCCCGAGGGGTACATGGAGCGAGTGGCCGAGATCTGCAAGGACAGGGAGGTCCCGCTGATCGTCGATGAAGTGCAGGGATCACTGTGCCGATGCGGCCCGATATTCGCCAGCGAGAGCTACGACATCGAACCGGACATGATCGTGCTCGGCAAGGCGATCGGAGGCGGGTTCCCCGTCTCGGCGACGATCGCCACACCCGAGTACGCCAATCTCGCCGACTGGGAGTACGGCTTCACGATGTCGGGGCATCCCGTGTCGTGCGCCGCCGCCGTCGCCATGCTCGAAGTGATGGTCGAAGAGGATCTGCCGACACATTCCAGGGAGATGGGCATAAAGCTGGTGGACCGGCTGCGCGCCCTCCAGGAGAAGTCGGAGATGATCGGCGACGTTCGCGGTCAGGGTCTGATGATCGGCATCGAACTGGTCGAGGACAAGGGCACCAGAGAGCCGGCGTTCCAGAAGGCCGCCGATGCCGTCGAGGCCTGCTTCGAGCGCGGCCTGATGGTCGGCCGGACCGGCCCGGTGTTCGGCAACAACGGGAACACGCTGAAGTTGAAGCCGGCCGTCAACTCGACGGAGGAGGAGCTGATGGAGATGCTCGATCGCTTCGAGGCCGCCCTCATCGACGTGGGGGCCGCATCATGAAGCGCCCCCTAGCGTTCCTCGCCGAGCTCGGATTCACCGCGATGCCTGCAGAGCAGGTGGTGGAGTCGATCCTCGGCGCAGGGTTCGACACGATCGAGTGGACGATGGCTCACCTCGACACGTTCGTCGAACCGGCGTGTGCCATCGCCTGTCAGCAGGACTTCGTCACCGATCCGACCGGTGCACTCGAGCGCACCCTTCGCGCCATCGATGTCGCCGCCGCCAGGGGGGTACCGACTCTCAACGTGGTGTCGGGCCCCAACCTGTGGGAAGACGGCGCCGTGGCGCGATACGACGAGCAGGCATGGGCCGGCTCGCTCAGAGCGCTCGAAGCGGCATGTGACCATGCCGAAGGAACCGGCGTCGACATCGCCCTGGAGCCGTGCTGGGGAACACTCACCTATGACGTCGAGACGATGTCACGTGCGCTGGCCGAGGTGCCGTGCAAGGTGAACCTGGATCCGAGCCACCTGGTGATGGAGGATGACGACATCCCCGATGCTGTGCGCCTCTGGGGTGATCGCATCGTCCACGTCCACCTGAAGGATGCCTTTGGCGTGCCCGGCATCGAGGGTGACGACTTCTTGTTCTGCCTGCTCGGCGAGGGCAAGGTGCCATGGCCCGGGTTCTTCGAGGCTCTCGACGAGGTGGGCTACACCGGCCCGCTGTCGGTGGAGTTCGAGGCATACCGTTACCTCGACCAGGTGTTGGGCGGTGACCCGGTCAGGGCTGCAGTCCTCGCCATGGAGCAAGTGAGGGCACTCGTCCCGGGAGCGGCGTCATGATCGGTGTCGGCCTGGTCGGTCTGGGAGAGATCGGCCAGGTGCACCTCAAGGGCCTGCGCGAGTCGGCGCACGTCGGCTACCTGTCGATCTGCGATCTCGACACCGATCTGGTCGAGCGGTCGCGGGGTGACGATCGAGTGGCCGCGTCGCTCGACGAGATGCTGGCCGACGAGAACATCTCTGTGATCGATGTCTGCCTGCCCCATCACCTTCACGCTCCATATGCGCTGGCCGCCATCGCGGCGGGCAAGCACGTGCTGCTGGAAAAGCCAATGGCGATGACACTCGACGAGTGTGATCAGTTCATTGAAGCTGCCGATGCCGCGGGCGTGACGGTGGGTGTTTCGCACAATCAGTTGTTCTACGAGCCACATCACCACCTGGCTGAGATGATCGACTCCGGCAGCCTGGGTGACCTCCGCGCCATCAGGGCACGTCTGGCCATCGGCGGCAAGTACGGAGCCTGGCGGTCAGATCCCGATCAAGCGGGAGGCGGTTTGGTGATGGATGCGGGCGTCCACCGGATGTACGTGCTCGAGCGCCTCGGCGGCGCAGTGAAGGCCGTCACCGCAGTCATGGACGAGCCGCGCAGGGAGGATCTCTACACGATCCTGTTCGAGTTCGAGTCGGGGGCTCTCGGCACCATCGATGCCACCTATCACGGACCTGACGGGCTCTTCGACGATCAGATCGAAGTCGTCGGCACGGATGCAATCGTGAAGGTGACCGGATGTGAGGCGCTGTTCGAGGGTTACGCCTCCGGCCCGGCAATGGCGATGTGGCGCGACGGGTCGTGGGTCGAACGTGACACCGATGACAACTGGGCCGGTTCCGTGAAGGCATCGGTGGACCGGTTCTGCGCGGCGGTGGATTCCGGCGGTGAGCCTCCGGTGACGGCGGCCGATGGGCGGCGGATCGTCGCTCTGATCGACGCTGCCTACCGCTCGGCTGCCGAAGGACGACGAATCGAGATGTGACGGGCAGGGGCCGCGGACGGCCCCGCCTCGATGACTGGAGTGAGATGATCGACGACCGCGCCGATGTGGTCGTGGTCGGGGCCGGTGTGGTCGGCCTCGCCGCGGCCAGAGCAATCACGATCGACCGCCCGGGCACGAGCGTGCTGGTGCTCGAGAAGGAGCAGCGGGTTGCCACCCACCAGAGCGGGCGCAACAGCGGTGTGGTGCACGCAGGGGTCTACTACGTTCCCGGTTCGCTGAAGGCCGAGCTGTGCAGGACGGGGAAGACCGCCCTCGAGCGCTATGTCGAAGAGCGTGGCATCCCGATCGCCCACAGCGGCAAGGTGATCATCGCCGTCGACGACGGCGAGATTCCCCGGTTGGACGAACTCGAGCGGCGGGCGCGGGCCAACGGCGTCGAGGGGCTGCTCCGAATCGGGGCAGAGGGGATCAAGGAACTCGAACCTGCGGCGACCGGGGTCGCCGGCCTCCATTCTCCGAGGACTGCGGTCGTGGACTTCGGAGACCTGGCTGCGGCGCTGGTGGAGGATGTCACGGGCGCCGGAGCGAGCGTGCTGACCGGGAGGGCGGTCACCAGCATCGAGGAGGGCGAAGACGGGGCAGTGGTGCACACTTCGGCCGGAGACATCCATGCCGGAGTGGTGCTGGCGTGTGCAGGTCTGCACTCCGACCGCCTGGCCAGGGTGACCCACCCCGAACTCGATGCCAGGGTGGTGCCATTCCGGGGGAGCTACCTGCGCCTCCGGGCTGACAAGGAGCACCTGGTCAAGGGGAACGTCTACCCGGTCCCCGACCCGAGATACCCGTTCCTCGGCGTCCACCTGACCCGGCGCATCGACGGAGAGGTATGGGTCGGGCCCAACGCTTCGCTGGCGCTCGGCCGCGAGGCCTACAAGCTCTCCGGAGCGTCTCTCAGGGACCTGCGAGACGTGATGTTGTATCCCGGCTTCTGGCGGTTCCTCGCCAAGAACGTCCAGGCTGCGGCGCGCGAGATTCCCCTCACGCTGTCGAAGCGCCTCATGGCACGGGCGGTCCGGCGTTACATCCCCGAGGTGCAGGCTTCCGATCTGGAGTCGGGCCCTGCCGGGATCAGGGCCCAGGTGATGCGCAGGGACGGGTCGCTCGTGGACGACTTCCTCTTCCTCGACGGGCGCAGGGTGATCCACGTGGTGAATGCACCCTCTCCTGCAGCCACGGCATCTCTGGCGATCGGTGACGTGCTGGCTGCGAAAGTGGCCGAGCGACTCGACGCCTGAGACCTGCAGACGCAGGGTGATGGGCGCTAGCGTTCGGCCGAAGTCATCCACAGTTGGAGAGGAAGACCTGTGTTCACGTTCGATGGGTTCTTCGATCATCTCGGCAGCCTCGACTGGCCGGCCGTCATCGTCTCGACACTCGTGCTGATGGTCGTCGGCACCGTCTGGTACGGGCCGCTATTCGGTAAGCCCTGGGCCAGGGCTCACGGGATCCCGTTCTCGACCAAGCCCGAGCCGATCAAGATCATCAAGACCGCCGCCTACATGTTCCTGTTCAGCGTGGGCGTGTCGTTCTTCGTGTTCGACGATATCGAGCACGCGCTGGTCGCCGGGCTGCTCTTCGGCTTCCTGTTCATCGCGATGGCCCTGTACTCCGGCGTCGTGTGGGCGAAGAAGTCCGCTCGCGCGTACACCTTCGATCTCCTGTTCTGGATCGTCGCAGTGATCCTGGCCACCTACGTCCAGGGCCTGCTCGCCTAGAGGACGGCCTAGAGGAACAGTCCTCGTGGGGCGCTAGGCGGAGTTCCCGACTCGCTCTCTGTCGCGCGCTGCGGCGATTGCGGCTGCAGCGGCAGAGAGCGCCAGGATGGCGTGGAGCGCCAGGTCGGGCCCGTTGAGCGCGAGCCGATTGTCGTAGGGCCGGCTCATCAGCAGTCCCGCCGACATCGTGAGGAGAGCGAGAGTCGCCGCGCCACCGACCGAGACCCACCGGACGGTCGGGGCGTCTCTGACCGATGCCCACAGGAAGACCCCTCCGAGGATCAGGTGGATGACGTTGAGGAACGGATTCATCCTGAAGAGGATCAACTCGGTGCCGGTGACGGAGAAGACCTGGTGCATGCCCCCCATGGCGAAGCCGAGGACTCCGACCACAACCAGCGCCGTGCCGACGGCTGCGGCGATGGCGCTCGCCCGCGAACCCGCAGACGGGGATGGTGACGGCCTTCCGAAGCCCCGTTGCTCGAACCGCCCGAAGACGGCGACGAACCCCGAAAGGAGCACGATCAGGAACGCCACCCAGACCGGCCGTAGCAGCCACCAGGCCGCCGTCCCGGCTTCCGGCTGAGGGAATCCGATGGGGAACAGGATTCCGATCCCCACGACCATGGCCGTGAGGTGCCACAGGAACATGGTCATGATGACGGAATTGGCGAACGCGACGCCCATCCACGGCCCGGTCCTCGCGAGCCAGCGGCTCACCCGCTCGCGCAGCATCATGGCAACGCCCACCTGCCAGACGGTGAGGGCCAGGATCGCGACCGTGGGCGGGTCCATATTGGAGAACTCGTCGGTGCTGAGGCCGACCATCGATCCCGGGTAGGGCCCCAGGTTCACCAGGGCGATCATCGACGCCAATCCGCCAAGGGCCATCCAGCGCCCGACATACTTCGACAGCCGTCCGTCCGCGTAGAGAAACCCGAGCTGGTGGGCCAGCAGCCACACGATCGGGTAGTTGATGTATCCGACGGCGCTCAGGTCGAACCCGAAGCGGAGGAGGTCCGCGATCACTGCAATCGCAGCGAGGCCTGCCACAGCCGAGAGTCCGAAGCGCCGGTGGAGCGCAGCCATCGCCGGGGAGAGCGCCACAACGATCATGTACACACCGAGGAACCACAGGGGCCTGGCGATCAGCTCCGACACAGGGAAGACGACGGTATCGGCGATGTTGAGGGCGTCCAGGGTTGCTGTGACGATCACGCCGATGCCGAGGAACACTGCGGTCGGGCGCATCATGCGGATCAGCCGGCCGTGCATGAAGCCGGCGTACCCGACCCCCTTGCGCCGGGCGGCGCCGAGACTCAGCAGGTTGGAGAATCCGCCCACGAAGAAGAACAGCGGCATCACCTGGAGCACCCAGGTGGCCACCCACAGCCCGGGGATCACCTCGAGGGCGTTGGCCCCCTCGATGGTGCCGTCTTCCCATGTGACGACCGCTATCAGCCAGTGGCCCAGGACCACCACGGCGATCGAGAGCCCCCGCAGGAAGTCGACGTACCGGTCGCGGTCGGGCGGAGTGCGCTCTGCGAGGCGTCTGAGACCGGCCAGTGTGCCGGGGCGTTTCGGCATCTGCCCAGACTAGGTTCCGCCGGCCCCGTGGTCAGGCAGCGGCGCCGAAGGCCTCGAAGACGGCGGTGGGCTCGAGGCCGACAGTGGTCTCTGCCAACTGATCGAGAACATCCTCACGCATGACCGTTACAGGTTCGGGGACTCCGATCTCGGCGCCTGTCGATCCCCTCACCAGCAGCCCCTTCAGGGGTTCGTCCGGGCCCGTCGTTTCGGACACCATGACGATCAGGCCGGAGCGGAGGCGGAGGAACGATCCGGGTGGGTACACGCCCATCATCCTGATGAATGCGTGGACCGCGTCGGGGTCGTACCCGTTGCCTGCCGAGTCGAGGATGATCTGGAGGGCTCTGCTCGGCGGGTCCGGCATCCGGTACGAGCGCCGTGATGTCAGGGCGTCGTAGGTATCGGCGACCGAGACCAGCCTGCTGAAGAGATGCAATGGCCCTCTGCCTCCGTGCTCGTGGGCGTGATCGTGATACACCAGCCGGGGGTAGCCCGACCCGTCCACCCGAGCGTGATGCTCGAAGGCGACTGCTGCAGTGACCTCCTGGCCGGGTTCGGCGGCTTCGAGAATGGCCTCCGCGCCGACCTGCGGGTAGCGGCGGATCTCTTCCCACTGCTTGGCGTTGAGCCGCCCGGGATGGGACAGGATCGACGGAGACACACCCAGCTTGCCGATGTCGTGGAGCAGGGCGCCCGCGCCGAGGAGCAAGAGGGCCTCGTCGTCGAGGCCGACCATCCGGCCGAGCGCCAGGCTGAGGATGCACGTGTTGACCGAGTGGTAGAACGTGTATTCGTGGTGGCTCTTCACCGTGGAGAGCAGCAGAGCAGCCGACGGCTGGGCCACGGCTTTGTCGAGCAGCGTCTCGACGGTGTCCGCCGTCGCGTTGAGGTCGAGGCGCTTCCCCGACCGCAGCGAAGAACCGACCCCGCGCAAGGTGTCGAGTGAGTCGGTGTACGAGCGCCGGAGTTCGCCTGTGACGGAGCGGGCGACGTCCGTCTCGATGAGATCGGTGATGCTCAGCCCGGGTGAGTCGTCGAAACTCTCGTCGACACCTGCGATGAGGGCGGCGAAGCGAGCGATGTCGTCCGCGGTGACCTGCGGGGTCACGGCGACGGAGTGGACCCGGGACTCGTTCATCATTCGCAGCAGGCTGTTGAACTCGAGCGACGTCCTGGCGAGGACCCGGCCGTCGACGAACAGCGAGTCCTCAGAGACGACGAGGTGGGTGCGTCCCTTCTCCACGGACATGGCGGCCCCTGCGACCGCGGACTCCTCGGCCGCCTCGAGCGACAGAGGATGGCTCGGCCCATAGAGCCGGGCGAACCCGGACACCCTGCGAAGCGATGTGAGGAATCCGGCAACGACCTGTTCGTTCACGTGCCCGCTCCCAACACTCGACGCGCTTCATCCCGCAGGTGACGGACTCGCCTGGACCAGGCGAACCGCTTCGACGCGAGATCGGTCAGGTGGGCGGCGACCTTAGGGGAGGTGCGCTTGGCCAGGACGTCGATGGCCCTGGTCTGTTCGGCAGGATCCGTTGTGCGGTCCAGTCTGGCGAGCAGCACCTCGTCGATACGCGGGTCGTCGATGGAGGCCAGTATCCGGGAGGCTCTCGATCGCACCTTCTCGTGCGCGTCGTCGAGCGCCTCGAGAAGCGTTGGGGTCGCAGCGTCGCCGACGATGGTGTGCAGCGTTCCCAGCGCTTGAACCCGGACGGTCGGGTTGCTGTGATCGAGCAGTCCCTCGATGCGTTTGACGACCTCGGCCGACTTCGAGGCCCCGAGGGCGAAGGCCGCGGTGGCGACCACCAGGGGATTCCGATCTTCGAGATGAGCCAGGAACGGGGCAGGGCGGATCCTGGCCAGGATGGCCAGCGCCGGTGCCAGCCTGCGGCGAGCGTCCGGATTGGCCGCTGCATGGCGAATCAGCGGTCCCGAGAGGAAGAGGGGAGCGGTGCGCCGGATGGCCCGTCCCGGGCCGTCGCCGGCCCAGGCGACGGCATCGGCGGCGGCGTCGAGCGCCGGGCCGGCGAATGCCGCACCGAGCACGTCGAGCAATGCGGCCTGACGGCCATCTGCCATCGGGATGCCGACGATGGCCGCGAAGAGAGAGTCGCTGTGCTCCAAGTCGCCGATGGCCACCGCATCGGCGACTTTGTCGGCCCATGATCGTGCGACCGCGAAGAAGGATTCATCGCCGACGACGGCGAGCAGGCCCTTGATGACGTTGACCCCTGCAACGGTGTCGCTGGTTCGTCCCGGACGAAGATCGCGCAGTCTCGCTATCGCAGCAGGGGCTTCCCGGGCTCCTGCTCTCAGCGCTTCCTGGACGCTCTCGGCAATGACCAATCCGATCGGGCCGCCGCCGGTTTCCGTGTTGGTGAGCAATCCGAGCAACTCGACATGTCGCTGCTCACCCTGTTCCGCGGCCAGGCGGGCGTACTCCATCAGGAGGGGATGGGTGTCGCTGTCGAGTCTCGAGGCGAGATCGCCGAGTTCCAGGCTGCCCAACTGGTCGAGGAAGATCTCTGCTGCCGGATCGTCGCTGCGCAGCAATTCGCCGATGGCAGCGGCCCTGGCGGTTCGCGACATCCCGCTGAACGCGTTCACGAACGTGTGCAGTGCCGCCGCCCTGCCTTCGTGGTCGTCCTCTGCGAGCATCGACAGGCCCAGCGTCAACTCGGTCATGAACATCGCTGCTTCGGTCTCAGGCTCCTGTTCGGCGCGCTCCTCGTCCTCGTCGGTAACGACCAGGACATCGAAGTCGGTGATCTCATCGTCGTCGACGAATCCTTCGGCCTCGTCCACGAGAAGGCGGCGGTGGAGCAGGACGATCGATTCCACTCCTGCGGTGCCGAGCAACGGCGAAGGGTCTGTCCCGTCGGGCGGAGATGCCATCAAGCGGAGCAGATGGAGCAGATCGTCGGGAGAGGGAGGGGCGGCGATCTCGATGCCGCCGATTCCGTGGGCGAATGTGCTGCGAGCCATGCGTCTGGCGGCCTCGCGGCGTGAGGCGAGGGGGACACCGCGGGAGGCGAAGCCGGCCGGTGCGATCTCCAGGCGGATGGGGTACCAGGGGCAGTTCGCAAGCAATTCGATGGCTCTCTCGAAGGCCTCCAGCCCCCTGGGGTCCTCGAACGCGGTGAAGGTGGCCCATGCGACGCTGAGAGCCTCGACGACAGACCTCCCGGCGTCGACCGCGGCCTCGTCTGCACCTCCGGTCGCAGGCGCGTCGAACTCGCCGGTCGGCCACGGCTCGATGGCGTCAGGCAACGTCCCGGGCTGTCTGTCCGGGCTCACAGCTGTATGCCCCCTGGGGTAGGTCCCTGTCTTGATCGGCACCACCACGGCCCGGGTTGAGGGGCGAGCGCATCCCGGGCCGAACGGCGGTCGCTCCGGGATGTCCGGCCCTGACGACAAGCCGGGGCTCGCGCCACTCTGTTGGATGTGAACAGGATTCTCCAAGCGCGTCCCATGGCCCCGGGAGTCACCTACTACCGCATCGACGCTCCCAAGATCGCAAAGAAGCGTCGGCCCGGTCAGTTTGTGATCCTCCGTCCAACAGCCGACGGTGAGCGCATACCAATCACCATTGCCGACTCCGATCCCGATGAGGGTTGGATCGCGCTCATCATCCAGGCGATCGGCAAGACCACATCGCTCCTCGCGACCCTCGGCGAGGGTGATTCCATCGCCGACATGGCCGGTCCGCTGGGTTTGGCCAGCGAGATCGAGCACTACGGCACTGCTGTCACGATCGGCGGCGGCGTCGGTGCTGCGATCGCCTACCCGATCACCGTTGCCTTGCGCGAAGCGGGCAACGAGGTGATCGCCATCGTCGGTGGGAGGTCGCGTGAATATGTCATCCTCGAGGACGAACTGAACGCCGTCGCTGATGAGGTGTACCCGTGCACCGACGATGGCTCGTACGGTTTCCACGGCTTCGTCACCCAGCAACTGCAGGCGCTCATCGATGAAGGGCGCTCACTCGACTATGTGCTGGCCGTCGGGCCGATTCCGATGATGCGCGCCGTCGCCGAGGTGACCCGTCCCTACGGAATCAAGACGGTGGTCAGCCTCAATCCGATCATGGTGGATGGAACGGGCATGTGCGGGGGGTGCCGGGTGACGATCGGCGGCGAGACCAGGTTCGCCTGCGTCGACGGTCCCGAGTTCGACGCCCATGAGGTGGACTTCGAGGTTCTCCAGCGCAGGAATGCCTCCTATGGCTGGTGGGAGGAATGGCGCATGGAGCAGTTCGAAGAGGCGTGCCGCTCGGGGGCCAACTCATGACCCTGAGTCGCAAGGAGCGAATAGCCCGGCCGAGGGTGGACATGCCGGAGCGGCCCGCAGGTGAGCGTCGCTGGAGCTTCGACGAGGTGAACCTGGGGCTCTCGGCCCAGTTGGCGGTCCTCGAGGCGGAACGCTGCCTCATGTGCACCCGGCCCAAGTGCGTCGATGGATGCCCCGTCGGCATCCAGATCGACGAGTTCATCGGCCTGGTCGCCGAGGGTGATTTCAGCGCCGCGGCCGCCGTGATCCAACGGGACTCCTCGCTCCCCGCGATCTGCGGGCGGGTCTGTCCCCAGGAGGAGCAGTGTGAGGG
>JABMPV010000346.1 GCA_013202595.1 bacterium | reverse complement strand
CTCGGACGGTGTCGTAGAGCTCGCCATAGGAGCGGATTCCCGGGAACCCGTCGGCGTCGAATCGGTCGACCAACTGGGAGAACAGCGACGCCTCTGACAGGCTGAACAGTGTGTTGAGAAACACGAATCGCGCCTCGGACAGGTCGACCAGCGTGCCTGCGTAGGCCTTCCGCACCTCATCGAACTCGAGGCGCCTGGTGCCGTGCGCCGCCTTGATGACGTAGCCAAATCGGGTCGGCTTGACCAGGTTGCCGAGGGTGCGGTCGATGGTCAGGCCCCTGATCACTTTCGATGGATCGAATAGAAGGTCGCCCACAGGCCATCCTCTGGCGGCCAGCCGCTCCCTGGTGGCCTCGAACGCTCTCTCTTCCCACCCCTCGACGTGGTAGTGGACGAGCGTGTAGTCGAGGTCGTACCCGATGGCCTTGATCGATCGGAGATTGAGCGTGCGGTTGCCGAAGATGTGTCGTTCGCGCGGAGTCTGCTGCATCCCGGTCAATGGTACGGGAGCCGCGACGCTGACGACGGGTGCGCCTACGATCCTGTTCGAAGTCCTTCGAACGATTTGATGAGACGGGTTCGATGTGATACTGTTCGATGTAGATCGAATGGTTAGAGCAAGAGCGGATGAGTGTCATGACTGTAAAGGGGCCCCGGGTTCGGGACTTCACCGGAGCGGAGCGGTCGCTCGATGTGATGCTGGCCTACGGCGAGGCCACCGAGACGCTGCTCGCCATGTTCGTCTACGGGGCCGGCAAGGCAGACCCGTTGGCGTACGACTGTGGGGAGGCCTGGTTCGGCCGGGTCGAGGTCGATGTGTCGCCCGATGCCAGGGAGACCGTCGGGCTCCTCGGGGAGTGCGGTGAGGTCTGGCTGGCGCTGCTTGGCGAGGCCATCGGCCTCGAGGCTCCTCGCAGTCTCGCCGGGCTGGTCGGAAGGCTTCGGGAACAAGATCCCGTTGCGCTACGGGCCACTCTGCTGCGAGCCGTGTGGGAGTCGGGGAAGCGCCCGGCGACCCCCGAACAGCTGGCAGCGGCAGCCGCGGGCGACCTGATCGCGTTCGACGACTTGGCCGAACTGACCGGGAGACCGGCCTCCGGCATGCGCGCACTAGTGGAGATGACCGCCGAACGGGCGGCGTCGTTGGTGGTGTCGGCGGTGGAGGCGTTCGGTGCCGTCGTCGAATCCGAGGTCATCGCCGTGCTGGCCCAGGATGCCCGGCGGGTCGACGGCCTGGCCGCGACCATGGATCCGCCGGCCCTCGTCGAACGATTGACCAATGGGATCACCTTTGAGCTGCAGCCGGACGTGACGGGCGTGGTGCTGGTGCCCTCGGTGGTGGTGAGCCCCTGGGTGACACTCACCGAGCACGGTTCCTACCGGGTTTTCAGCTACGGCGTGACCGACGACCCCGGGGCCGATCCCGATGCGCCGCCGGCCCGACTCATCGAGATCTACAAGGCGCTCGGCGATGAGAAGAGGCTACGCATCCTGGGTGAGCTCGCCGGCGGCCCGCTCGGATTGGCCCAGGTAACCGAACGAGTCGAACTGGCCAAGTCCACGGTCCACCATCACCTTCGGATCCTCAGGACCGCCGGGCTGGTCAGGGTGACGGTCTTCGGAGACCACGACAAGGCGTACTCGCTCCGGGGAGACACCGTGCCCGAGGCGGCACGGATCCTCGAGGGCTACTTGGGCCGCCGTGCAGCGGACGGCCACGACGAGGAAGGAAGATCATGACCACCGGAATGCATCTCATCGAGACAGCCCGCGGGGTCGAACACGACAAGCGACCCGATCTCCGTCACTCCACCCGTGGTCGGCCGGATCGGCCCGGCCGGCTCCGCTCCCGGATGGGCGAACTACTGGTGAGTCTCGGCGAGCGGGTGGCCGGGACCAGTGCCCCGACCGTGGCCAACCACGACAACTGCGCCTGATCTACCAGAGCGATCCTCAGAAGGCGGGGTGCCCGGCGCACCCCGCCTTCTGCCGTTCCCCTGGCGTCTCACGCGACTTCGTCGAGTCACGATGTTGAATCCCTCGACGTCCGGGTGAGCCAGGTGGCGGTAGGTCACCGAGTGGAGAGGGCGGCCCGGGCGTTCCCGATCGCGTCGGAGCGCCGGTGGCCATACGACCACCGGCGCTCCGACAGAGTGGTTGCCTCGGTGCCTACCAGCGCGCCAGCAGAGTCTCGACGACATCGGCGGAAGCCGAGTAGTCCACGGCCGGGCGGATGTCGATCGACGCACCAGCGAGAGCGAAGTAGTTGCGATAGAGGTTGACGTCTTCGATGCGGTCTGTCTCGAAGAGGGTGACACCCTTGGATGAGGGTCCCTGCAGCGAGTAGGCGCCGATGACCTTGAAGGTGTCGGGCTTCACGCCGTCATACCAGGCCTTGCGCTTGGCATTGAATTTGTGAACGTTCTCCCAGGGCTGCTCCCAGATAGCGATGAACATCATGATGTGCCTCCTTCTTGGTACTCGTGTGAGCAGGGTCGTTTCGGTCGCCCGGTTCAGACCACCGGGCCGATGGGCAGGACGGTCCTGCCGTAGTACTCGTTGATTACCTCGGCCATGGCGAGGTAGATCGCACTGGCGCCGCAGATGATCCCCTCGATGCCGGCGATGTCACCGATCACTGCGTTGCCGGTGATATCCCGGATGGCAAGGAGCGCAAAGAGGATCGTGAGCGAACCGAAGATGAACTGGATGGCGCGGTTCAGGCGCAGAGTCGCGATGAACATGAAAAGGGTGAACAGTCCCCACATGATCAGGTAGGCCGCCATGGCACCGTCGGTCGGAGCATCCCACCAACCCATTTTCGGGGCCATGAGCAGGAAGACCAACGTCAACCAGAAGAAGCCATACGAGGTGAAGGCCGTGGTGCCGAAGGTGTTGCCCTTCTTGAACTCCATGATGCCGGCCACGATCTGAGCCAGGCCGCCGTAGAAGATGCCCATGGCCAGAATCGCAGTGCCGATGGGCCAGAGGCCGGAGTTGTGGAGGTTGAGGAGCACCGTGGTCATGCCGAACCCCATCAGCCCCAGAGGGGCAGGGTTGGCGAGCTTGTCGTCCGTTATTGATTGTTCCTTTCGGTGTCGTTTGCCCCAACAGAAATACTACGACTCTGGCGGAACGCGAAATCCATCCGAGGGTGCGATTCGAGCGATCGCGCCGGGTGCTGACGAGTCCGGTCACAACGAAGGGGCCGGCGTCCCCGTCGACGCCAGAGAGGGTCCCTCAGCGGCGAGGTTTGCGGCCGGGCCGGCCGCCGCTCCCGGTCGGGAGTCCACAGTTCGGCCCGTGAATTGCCGGCGGGGGAGGTGAGTCGAGGCACGATGTCGCCTGCTCAGGCGATGTCACCTCGGGGTGGCCCGGCTCACCGCGAGAGGCGGACTCGCAGTCGAAACGGTGCGCCCCGTGGCCGAGGGCGTCGATCTGATGCGGGTCCGGGTGCTTGTCGACCAGCCGCTCCACAGATGAACCGCGTCGGACGAGGCTCTGTCAGCCGGCTTCTTCGGGAGCGGCCCGCGACTCGAACTCCTTAGCGGCGACAGATGGGTCGATCTTCGGCTTGGCCGCGGGTTGATCCATCTGGTGCATCCACACCGTCCGCTGGGGGAAGGGGATCTCGATGCCCTCGGCTTCGAATGCGATCAGCAGCCGCTTGCGCACTTCGCGAGCGGTGGCGAACTGCTCGCCCGGCTCGACCTTGAGCACCAGGCGAATGGCGATGGCCGAAGCGCCGAACGTCTCGACTCCCCAGATCTCCGGCTCCTCGAGCACCGTGGCGGTGTCGAGCTGATCCTCCCACACGGTGTCGGCAACCGCCTTGATGACAGAGACGGCGTGATTGATGTTGGTCTCGTAGGCGACTTCGACGTCGAGCACGGCGCGTGCCCATTGCTGCGACTTGTTGCCGATCCTGCGGATCTCTCCGTTGGGTACGAACCACACGGTTCCGTGAACGTCACGAATGCGGGTTGACCTGAGATTGACTTCCTCGACCACCCCGGCAGCTTCGCCGACATCGATTATGTCGCCGACGCCGAACTGATCCTCGATCAGCATGAAGATGCCCGAGAGGAAGTCCCTCACCAGGGTCTGCGCACCGAACCCGACGGCGACGCCGACGATGCCGGCCCCTGCGATGAGTGGTCCGAGGCTGACGTCGAATTCACCGAGTGCCATGAACAGCGCAAGCCCGTAGATGACCAGTGATGCAACGCTGGACAGCACGCCGCCCAATGCCCTGGCCCGCTGCTTGCCGCGTTCGGCCTGGTCCGACAAGAGCAGCGCCTTGCTCATGGCCCGCTCGGTCAGAGCATGGAACCGTCCGTCGCTGACCTCCCTTTGCTCCCGCTCGGTCGCCCTCTGCTCGCGGGACTCCACGAGTGTGTCGACGAACCGGTTGATCATCCTGCGGACGAGTCGGACCACGATCCAGGCGATCAGGAAGATGACGATGACTTTCAGCGGTCGTGCCACGAACCAGTCGGCGATCCGGGAGACGGCTCCGTTGCTCGTCAAGTCGAAGACGAACTCGCAGACGGCGCCGGGCGGATCGCTGCACGCGTCGGTGAGACCGTCGGTGGCCTGAGCGAGGATCAGTGGAAACATCGAGACTCCAGGTGGCTGTGCCAGATAAAGCTACTTCTTGGCGGCCGAACCGGCCAGATCGCTACGGGGCCGGCTGGCATCGCGGGCACCACCAGACCGCTCGCCCGGCCAGTTCGTGGCGGGTGATCTCCGTGCCGCACCGGCGGCATGGCTCTCCTTCCCGGTGGTACACGTAGAGCCGTTCATGGGCTGCGAGGTCGGACCGTCGCCTCGCTCCAAGTTCGCCCGGATCCACCGTCACGATCCGTCCGGAGCGCTCGCCTCTCCGCATGTGGGCGACGGCCAGATCCCACAGGAGGCGAGTGTCATCGTGCGGGACTTCGCGAGCGGGCACATCGGGGTGGATTCCTACGAGGAACAGGAACTCGGCCCGGTAGACGTTTCCGATGCCTGCCATGACTCGCTGGTCGAGGAGCGCAGCACCGATCCCGATCCTCCGTCGGGCGAGTGCCTGCACCAGGCGGTCCGGTGAGTCGCCCGCGAGCGGATCGGGACCGAGTCGGTCCCTGATGGCTGCTTCCTCTGCGGGGTCGATCAGATCGCAGATCGTCGGCCCCGCGAGATACAGGGTTGCCTCACTCGATCGAAACGCCAGGCGGGTGCCGGCAGTGGGTTCGGGAGGATTGGCATCGAAGGTGGTGAAGCGCCCGAACAGCCCCAGGTGGACATGCAGAGTGCGCCCGCCGCCCCACCGGTAGAACAGGTGCTTGCCCGTGGCGTCGACTGTCTCGAGCACGCGGCCGTCGAGGTCGCTCGCACCCTCTGAGAAGCGCCCCTGGGGTGATGACACACGCAGGCGATGCCCGGCGAAGGTGCGCCGGTGCAGCCTGGCGTATCTGTGGATGCTGTGTCCCTCTGGCATAGACCTCCATCATCCCATCGCCGGCAGCGAGACGTTCCATTCGCCCAGTTCCCCTCGCGCAGCGAGAGCGGGCCAAGACTCCGGGAGTATCGCCCGATCGAGGGCCCCGCCGGCCCGATCGTGCCCGGTACCCTCGCCCGGGAGGTGATCCGTGGCGATCGATGAGTTCAAGGCGGCCAACCGGGACAATTGGGACGATCGCGTGGCCATCCATTGGGGGCCCGATGGATACGACGCCCCCGGGTTCATTGCCGATCCGGGCCGGATCACCGATGTGGTCGCCTTCGACAGTGCCCATCTGGATGTCGCCGGCAAGCGACTCCTCCATCTCCAGTGCCACTTCGGGATGGACACGCTGTCGTGGGCCAGGCTCGGAGCCGATGTCACGGGCGTCGACTTCTCCGAGAAGGCGATCGAGGCAGCCCGCAGGATCAGCGCCGAGAGTGGCACCCCCGGCAGGTTCGTGCTGTCGGAGTTGTACGGCGCTCCGGCCAATCTGAGCGGTCAGTTCGACGTGGTCTACACCGGTGTCGGAGCGATCAACTGGCTTCCCGATATCCAGGGGTGGGCACAGGTGGTGGCACACTTCCTGGGACCGGGCGGGGTGTTCTACATGCGCGAGGGGCATCCCGTTTTGTGGGGCCTCGACTGGAGGGATGACGGTTCGACGGATCTCCAGATCCGATTCCCCTACTTCGAGACACCGGATCCGGTCCCGTGGGACGGAGCCACTACCTACGCCGGGTCTGGCACGCTGGACCACACGCGCACCAACGAGTGGAACCACGGCATCGGAGAGGTGTTCTCCGCCCTCACCAGCGCCGGCCTCGAGGTGACGACGCTCACCGAGCATCGGTCGCTCGAATGGCAGGGCCTACCCCATATGACGCTGTGTGAGGATGGCCTGTGGCGCCTGCCTCCCGGCCAGCGTGATCTGGTGCCCTTGATGTTCACCGTGAGTGCCCGCAGGAGGCCGAACTAGCCGATCCTGAGAGGATTCTCAGGTGGATACCGCCCGGTGGTGTGATACTTCGGTCATGCGAGTACTGGTTGTAGAAGACGAAGTGCGCCTTGCACAGGCCGTTCAGCGCGGTCTGGAAGCAGAGGGTTTCGATGTCGATCTGACTCACAACGGAACCGACGGGTTCGTGCGCGCCCAGGCCCAGAAGTACGACGCGATCGTGCTGGACATCCTCCTGCCGGGTATGAACGGCTTCAAGGTGTGCGGCGAGTTGCGTGAAGCCGGCAACTGGACCCCGATCCTGATGCTCACGGCCAAAGACGGTGAGTGGGACGAGGCCGAGGCCCTCGACACCGGTGCCGATGACTTTCTGTCCAAGCCCTTCTCGTTCGTGGTTCTGGTGGCCCGGCTGCGTGCGTTGGTTCGCAGAGGAGCGGCTTCGAGGGCACCCGTTCGCCAGGTCGGTTCCCTTCGTCTAGACCCGGCCACCAGGGAGTGCGATCGCGACGGCACCCAGATCGATCTGACACCGAGGGAGTTCGGGTTGCTGGAGGCCCTCATGCGCCAGAGTCCCCTGGTCGCAGAACGAGATGCACTCCTCGACCAGGTGTGGGGTACCGACAAGGACGTCGATCCCAATGTGCTCGAGGTCTACATCGGGTACCTGCGCCGCAAGGTCGACAAGCCGTTCGGAGTCCGCACCATCGAGACCATCCGCGGCGTGGGGTACCGGATAGTCCAGGCGGTCTGACGTGCGACTCCTCCCCAAGGCCGTCCGAACGCGTGTCGTGACCGTCACGGTGGTGATCGTTGCGATCACCCTCAGCGCCTTCGCCATCGGATTGCTCACGCTCGCCAGGACTGCCCTGGTGCGTGACATCCGGGGAGCCCTCACCGACAATCTGGTGGAAGCACAGAAGGTCCTGGACCGCGGTGTCGTCACCGAGTTGAACCTCCTGGCTCTCGGTCAGGCAGTCGACCCACTCGAAGCGACCGATGAACTGGTCGATCGGCGCTGCTCCGAGGTGCTCGGCGCCGCGTACGGGGAGGTGCGCCGGCCACTGGAGACCTACTACCGCCTCGAAGGCATCGGTGACTCCGTGGTGCGGGAGTACTCCGAATGTGTGGTCCAACTCGATCCGTACTACGAGTCGGTAGCCATATGCGAGGCCACATATCTCGCAGAGTTCGGGGCGGCTCAGCTCACTTTCGCCGAGTACTCAGAAGTCGTGAACTCCGATTCGTTCCAGGATCAGTTCGACCAATGTCTCGCCGACAGCCTCCTGGTGGACGCTCGACTCGAGGATGCCGCTGCGACATGTGATCCGGTGCTCTCCGACCCGTTCGAAGGCGTGGACGTCCTCGATCAGGATGCCGTCGATGCCGTCACGCAGGAGATCCTGACCGAATACGCCGGGTGCATGCGGTCTGCGGGGGTGCCCGATTACCCGGCTCTCTCGGTGACCGACCTCGGCGAAGAGGGATCGGTACTCGGCAGCGTTGCCGGATCGTCGGTGGTCCTGCCGTCACTGGAGTCTGTGAGGGTGAGCGTCGACCGTTTCGGCGGAACGCTCGGCCTCGCAGTGCCGCTGCTGGTCATCGATGTCGCATTACTCGCCTGGTTCGCCGTCGGAAGGGCGCTGCGGCCCGTCGATGCGATCAGGCGGAGAGTGGATGAGATCGGTGGGGAGGCGCTCGATCGGCGGGTGCCCGTTACCGGGACGGGCGACGAGATCGACATGCTCGCCATCACCATGAATCGCATGCTCGAACGGCTGGAGAAATCGTCGGAGCGGCAGCGGCAATTCGTCAGCGATGCCTCTCACGAGCTGCGCAGTCCCCTGGCGTCGATGCGCGTGCAACTCGAGGTGGCTCTCGCCCACCCGGACAGAGCGGTGTGGCACGACATCGCGGACGGTGTGCTCGACGAGGGGCTGCGGATGGAGCGGCTGGTCGATGACCTTCTGGCGCTGGCCCGAGCGGATGAGGGTGTGCTCGTGCGGCGTCGTGAGTCCGTGGACCTCGGATTGCTCGCCGTGGCGGAGGGTGAATCGGAAATCGTGGGAGAGCACGCTCTCGACCTCAGCGCGATAGAAGAGGACGTGATCGTGGTGGGTGACTCGCTCGCGTTGCGCAGGGTGCTGCGGAACCTCATCGGTAACGCGGTACGCCATACGACATCCAGGATCAGCGTCGAGGTCTTCCGATCGGGCGAGCACGCCGTGCTGGTCGTCGAGGACGACGGAGCCGGCATCGCGCTCGATCACCGTGAGCGGGTCTTCGAGCGGTTCACCCGACTCGAAGAGGCACGGAGCCGGGATGCCGGCGGGGCGGGTCTTGGTCTGGCCGTTGTCGCCGAGGTGGTGGCGGCCCACGGCGGCACCGTGGCCGTGGAGGACGGGACCCTTGGGGGAGCCCGATTCGTGGTCCGTCTGCGCGCCGCTGAGCCGACTCTCAGACCCTCTCAGTGATCCAACAGGTTCAACCCGTAGGGTGCCCGAATCCGGTAGAGATCGATCGAGAAGGGGACGTCATGCGGGAGACGAGATGGCGGACGGCGCTGGTCGTGG
This sequence comes from bacterium, assembly GCA_013202595.1. Classification (GTDB taxonomy): domain Bacteria; phylum Actinomycetota; class Acidimicrobiia; order Spongiisociales; family UBA11373; genus JABMPV01. The sequence continues at coordinate 2,107 of JABMPV010000346.1, read as the reverse complement.
TAGCGGTTCTGGCGGCGGTCCTGGTGGCACCGGCCACTGCAGGTGCCGTGGGCGAAGGGGTCGAGCCACCCATCGTCGGAGGCACCGAGATCAATCCACCGGGCAAGTACCCGTTCCTGGCTGCTCTTGTGGCATCGGGGACGGCCAATGCCTTCAATGGCCAGTTCTGTGGGGCCTCAGTCATCGGCGACACGTGGATCCTGACCGCGGCGCATTGTGTCTTCGGAGAGTCGGCATCCGGCATCGATGTGGTCATCGGCCGGCACGATCTCACCACCAACCAGGGTGAGCGGATCAGGGCCAAGGCGATCACGATGCACCCCCAGTACAACAACAACACCCTCCGCAACGACGTTGCGATCATCGAGTTGGTGTCTGCCACGTCGGTGAGCGCCGTTGCGCTTCCCTCCGATGGGTCTCTCGAGACGGCGGGTACGTCGGCGACGGTGATGGGGTGGGGCGACACGGAGAGCACACCCCGGTATCCCGCCAAGCCTCGCGAGGTGAACGTGCCCGTCCTGAGCGACGCGCAGTGCACCTCGGCGTACGGCAGCGAGATGATCAACTCTGTGATGCTGTGTGCAGGCGATCTGCCCAACGGTGGTGAGGATTCGTGCCAGGGCGACAGCGGTGGGCCATTGGTCGTGCCGTCCGGTGGCGGCTACACGCAGGTCGGCATCGTTTCGTGGGGCTACGGATGTGCCGATGCCGGCGATCCGGGCGTCTACTCCAGGGTCTCGGCCCTGCGCTCGTTCATCGATGACACCACAGGCAGTACCGGTGGCGGCGGTGGCGGCGGTGGCGGCGGTGGCACCGGTTCGGGTTACACATGCGACGGGTTTGATGCAACCCTCGTCGGCACGCCCGGTGCCGACGTGCTCGTCGGCACTATTGGTCCCGATGTGATCGTGGCCCTCGGTGGTGACGACGATGTCCACGGTCGGGGTGGCGATGACATCATCTGCCTCGGCCGGGGGAACGACACGGCAGATGGCGGATCGGGAGACGACGTCATCAGGGCGGGGCCGGGAGATGACACAGTCCTGGGCGGCTCCGGGGATGACACACTCTCGGGCCAGGGCGATCTTGACGATCTCGACGGCGGTGTCGGTGCAGACAGGGTCTCGGGCGGTAGCGGCGATGACATCATCGATGGCGGCGACGGGCACGACCGACTGACCGGCGGCGTTGGCGACGACCGGTTCTGGGGCGGTGGCGGCGACGACAAGATCATCGGCGGTGGTGGCGCAGACGTCGCGTACGGCCAGGCGGGAGCAGATCGTCTCGTTGGGAGCATCGGCAACGACGACCTGTTCGGCGGCCAGGGGATCGATCGGATCAACGGTGGCGGTGGGATCGACTGGTGCACCGGCGAGACGGAGCGACGCTGCGAGATCTAGCGGTCTGAACGCATCCTCCCGCGTTCTGTGGGGCCCGGGCTTCGGCCCGGGCCCTTTCGCGTCCGGGGCACAATGGGTGGGTGAATCGATACGAAGAGATCCCGCACACGGCAGATACCGGGATCATCGCCTATGGCTCGACTCTCGACGAGTTGTTCGAGAACGCGGCATTCGGGATGTTCGACCTGATGGCAGACCTGTCCGGGGTGCTGCCATGTCGTGACCGGCCGATTACTGCGGTCGGTGACACTGTCGAGGAGTTGCTCGTCGACTGGCTCGGTCAACTGATAACCGAGGCCGAGATCCACGATCTCATCTTTTCGACCTTCACGGTCGATTGGCTCGAGGAAGGTGGGGTCAGCGGAGTCGCCGGAGGTTCGCCCGGTACGGGAATGACCCTCATCGGCCCACCCATCAAGGCGGTCACCTATCACGACCTGGCGGTCGTCGAGATCCCCGACGGGTGGTGGGCCCGTCTCGTGTTCGACGTGTGAACGTATGGTTGAGGGCATGGAAACACTCAGGGTCGGCGATGCCGAGTGGGAGATTCCGGCCTTCGGGGGCATGCGGGTTCCCGGAAGGATCTTTGCCTCGGCGTCTCTCTTCGAACGAGCTACGGAGGACCGGGCGATTCAGCAGGTGGCCAACGTCGCTCACCTCCCCGGGATCGTCGGTGCGTCGATGGCGATGCCCGATATCCACTGGGG